>CALZBV010000124.1 GCA_945622055.1 uncultured Clostridia bacterium | reverse complement strand
GACGGTTATGTGCTTTCATGGTGGCGGAGATTCTGCCATGTGTATGGCAAATCTTTCCGGCTGGTCTTCGGTGGCACATGACCATGATTTTCTGTTAATCAGCGTAGAAAACCATTTGAACAGCTCTGCTACGGAAACCGTCAGCATGATTGAGCAGCTGAAGAGAAAGTATCCGATTGATGAGGAAAGAATTTATGCTACGGGATTTTCAATGGGCGGCTGTAAATCCTGGGATATGATGCAGGAATATCCGAAATATTTCGCTGCAATCGCACCGATGGATGCCACGTTTGAGGTTGGTCTTAATGCATGGGGACAGCCGGCGGTACGCCTGAATCAGGAAACGGTTCTTCCGGTTTACTATGTCGGCGGAGAAAAGACACCGCTTCCGGAGCTGCCGTTCCAGGCGCAGAAATGTGTGGACCGTATGCAGTATGTGTTTGATGTAAATCGCGTGAAAACGGCATACGGGGTATCCTATGAGAAGCAGGAGGAATGGAAGAATAAAATCTGGGGAATTGACGGAGACAGAGTTGTCAGCCTCTCAAGCCCGGAACGCACGGGAAGTATTCTTACGCTGAATCTTTTCTACAGCGAAGACGGTCACTGTTATACGGTATTCGGTTCGGTAAATGACCAGCAGCATGAGGTAAGACATCATACCTGTGAGCATGCCTGGAGATTTTTAAGTAACTTCCGCCGTCTTGCGGACGGAAGTCTGACCGGCGATGCAGGTGGAACCTGGGAGAAATAAATATCAAGGTTATTCTTGATTTTCCTGCATAGTCACTCTATAATGAAAATGGATTTTGCAGTAAAATAAAACAGTAAATGCAATAAAATAGAGTGAGGAACAGGCGAATGAGTACATTTCAGGTAGAATTAAAGAAGGTTGTTGATGACAGCTATGAGATTGAAGTCGGATATGAGCTGCAGGAGAAGCTGATTGAGGATATTAAGAATGGTCTGGTTGGGAAGATTCGTAAGTTTGCGGTAGTTACAGACAGTATTGTAAAGCCGTTGTATGCGGAAAGGATTTACCGGATGCTTCTTTTGGCAGGCTATCAGGCAGAGCTGATTGATTTTTTGGCAGGAGAGGAAAGTAAGACCAGACAGGTGAAGGAATATGTCGAAGATACAATGCTTGCGAAGGGCTTTCGCAGAGACTGCTGCATTATCGCAGTGGGCGGCGGAGTTGTAACGGATCTTGCCGGTTTTGTGGCAGGAACCTTTGGAAGAGGCGTGCCGTTTATTAACTATGCGACGACCCTGCTTGCGGCAGCGGATGCCTCTGTAGGTGGGAAAACGGCGGTTGATACGCCGCTTGCGACGAATCTCATCGGCCTGTTTAACCAGCCGGAGAAGGTTTACATTGATATTGCAACGTGGAAAACACTTCCAAAACGCCAGCTTTCCAGTGGTCTTGCGGAGACGATTAAGCATGCCTGTCTTGCAAATTACGAGTTTTTTGAGTATCTTTCGAAAAATATCGAAAAGGTATTTGAAAATGATGATGCGGTCTGCCGGAAAATTGCGCATGAGAACTGCAGGATAAAGTACCAGGTAGTTATGAAGGATGAGCGGGAGAGCGGGCTTCGCGAAGTATTAAATCTCGGTCATACCGTAGGGCGCGCCATCGAGACTGTGAGCGGATACCGTCTGCTTCATGGAGAGGCAGTGGCTATCGGGCTCGTTGCTGCGGCCCGGATGTCGGAGAAGTTTGGATACTGTACGGCAGAAGAGGCAGAGCGCGTGACTGCACTTCTTGACCGCGCCTGTCTTCCGACGCAGATTCCGGAGTACATCAATCGTGAGGAGCTGGTAAAGAAGCTCTACACCGACAAGAAGGTAAAGAACGGACAGCTCCGCTTTGTGCTTCAGAAGGGAATCGGTTCCATCGTGCAAATCGGTGAGAATGACTTTGCAAGACCGGTTTCCGAGGAGGAAGCACGTGAAGTGATTCTTGCGATGAAGTAAGGCGAATAAATCCGTTTTTATGAGCCGCCGCGAAAATTTATGCGGCGGCTTTTGAAATATGGAAGGTGCCGGAAATATGGCATTCCACAGAAAAAGGTACTTGACATTTTTTAAGTTCGTACTTATACTGAAAATAAGAAACTTTAATAAGAAAAGACGTTGAGAAAGAGAGTACACATCAGCAAAAGGCACAGCGAGTCCGGGAGAGTGGAAGCCGGGTGCAAGTAGCAGATGCCCGGAAAATCACTTTTGAGTCGCAGGACGAAAGGCGTTGCCCAGTAGGCCGAGCCGGGGCTTTCCCGTTACAGAAAGGATGTATGAACGGTAATCCGAAGTGCAGATGGGTGGTATAGCGAGAATGTATGAGTCTCGTCCTGTTTGGGGGCGGGGCTCTTTCTTTTTATCGGATTTCGTTCAGGTACAAGGTAAAAGGAGGACGAAGCATGCTGTACAACAAGGTTGACACGAATATGAATTTCGTGGAGAGAGAAAAGGAAATCGAAAAATTCTGGAAGGATGAGCAGATTTTCGAGAAGAGTATTGAGGCGAGAAAGAAGGGCAAGACCTATACCTTCTATGACGGACCGCCTACCGCAAACGGTAAGCCGCACATCGGCCATGTATTGACCCGTGTCATTAAGGATATGATTCCGCGCTACCGCACCATGAAGGGTTATATGGTACCGAGAAAGGCCGGCTGGGATACCCACGGACTTCCGGTAGAAATCGAGGTGGAGAAGCTTCTCGGTCTGGACGGAAAGGATCAGATTGAGCAGTATGGTATTGCTCCGTTCATTGATAAGTGTAAGGAAAGTGTCTGGAAGTACAAGGGCATGTGGGAGGATTTCTCCGGTACCGTTGGATTCTGGGCTGACATGGACGACCCGTATGTTACCTATCACGACAGCTACATTGAGTCTGAGTGGTGGGCACTCCGTCAGATCTGGGACAAGGGACTTTTGTATAAGGGCTTTAAGATTGTTCCGTATTGTCCGCGCTGCGGAACCCCGCTTTCCTCTGCGGAGGTGGCGCAGGGCTATAAGGATGTCAAGGAGCGTTCTGCAGTTGCCCGCTTTAAGGTGGTTGGCGAGGAGGCATACATTCTGGCATGGACGACGACGCCGTGGACACTTCCGAGTAACGTTGCGCTTTGCGTAAACCCGGATGAGCGTTATGCCAAGGTTGCGGCGGCAGACGGATATACGTACTACATGGCAGAGGCACTTTTGGATACCGTGCTTGGAAAGCTTGCCGTAAAGGCTGACCCGGAGAAGGGGGTAGAGGCAAAGCCGGCTTATACGGTACTGGAGACCTGTACCGGTAAGGATTTGGAATATAAGGAATATGAGCCGCTGTTTGACTGTGCGGTTGAGATTTGCAAAAAGCAGAACAAGAAGGCGTATTATGTGGTTTGCGACACCTATGTAACGCTTACGGATGGTACCGGTGTCGTTCATATTGCTCCGGCCTTCGGTGAAGACGATGCCAAGGTCGGCAAGGCATATGACCTTCCGTTTGTGCAGCTCGTTGACGGAAAGGGTGAGCTGACTGCCGAGACCCCGTATGCAGGTGTTTTTGTGAAGAAGGCAGACCCGATGGTACTTGCAGACCTTGAGAAAAAAGGACTTCTTTTTGACGCACCGAAGTTTGAGCACAGCTATCCGCACTGCTGGAGATGTGATACGCCTCTTATCTACTATGCAAGAGAATCCTGGTACATCAAGGAAACTGCGGTAAAGGACGATCTGATCCGCAACAACAACACGATTAACTGGATTCCGGAATCCATCGGCAAGGGACGCTTCGGCAACTGGCTGGAGAACATTCAGGACTGGGCAATCTCCCGTAACCGTTACTGGGGAACGCCTCTTAATATCTGGGAGTGTTTCTGCGGACACAGACATTGTGTGGAGAGTCGTGAGGAGCTGTACCGGATGAGCGGAATGGAAGAGGCAAAGACCGTGGAATTCCATCGTCCGTACATCGATGCGATTACCCTTAACTGTCCGGAGTGCGGAGGCAAGATGCACCGTGTACCGGAGGTACTTGACTGCTGGTTTGACTCCGGTGCAATGCCATTCGCACAGCATCATTATCCGTTTGAAAATAAAGAGCTGTTTGAGCAGCAGTTTCCGGCGCAGTTTATTTCCGAGGCTGTTGACCAGACGAGAGGCTGGTTCCATTCTTTGCTTGCGGAGTCCACGCTTCTGTTTAACAAGGCTCCGTATGAGAATGTTATCGTGCTCGGACATGTGCAGGACGAGAATGGGCAGAAGATGAGTAAAAGTAAGGGAAATGCCGTAGACCCGTTTGATGCGCTGAACAAGTTCGGCGCGGACGCAATCCGCTGGTATTTCTACATCAACTCTGCACCGTGGCTGCCGAACCGTTTCCACGATAAGGCGGTAGTGGAAGGACAGAGAAAGTTCATGGGTACGCTTTGGAATACCTATGCATTCTTTGTTCTGTATGCAAACATTGACGAGTTTGATGCAACGAAGTACACGCTGGATTATGAGAAGCTTTCCGTTATGGATAAGTGGCTCCTTTCCAAGTTAAATACCGTGGTTGGTGCGGTGGATGACAACCTTTCGGGCTATCGTATTCCGGAGGCTGCAAGAGCACTTCAGGAGTTCGTGGATGAGATGAGTAACTGGTACGTTCGTCGTGGCAGAGAGCGTTTCTGGGCAAAGGGCATGGAACAGGATAAGGTCAACGCGTACATGACGCTTTACACGGCTCTGGTTACGATTGCAAAGACAGCGGCACCGATGATTCCTTTCATGTCTGAGGCAATTTACCGCAACCTCGTCTGCAGCATTGACAAGACGGCTCCTGAGAGCGTTCATCTTTGTGATTTTCCGGAGGTGGAGCCTGCAAAGATTGATAAGAGCCTGGAAGAAAACATGGAGCGTGTACTCAAAATTGTTGTGCTTGGCCGTGCAGCAAGAAATACCGCGAACATCAAGCAGCGTCAGCCGGTTCAGACAATGTATGTGAAGTCTGAGGAGGGTGAGCTTCCGGAGTTCTTCCGCGAGATTATTGCAGATGAGCTGAATGTCAAGGAAGTACAGTTTACGCAGGATGTGAGAAGCTTCACCTCATACACCTTTAAGCCACAGCTAAAGACACTCGGAAGACGTTTCGGAAGCAGACTGAATGCACTTCGTACCGTGCTTGCCGGGCTTGACGGCAATGCAGCAATGGATGAGCTTGGTGCTACCGGAAAGCTTACCGTAACGGTAGAAGGTACGGCAGAGGACCTGACCGCAGAGGACCTTCTGATTGAGTCTGTCAAGAAGGAGGGCTACGTTACCGAGGCTGACGGCGGGGTAACGGTAGTTCTGGATACGAACCTGACGGCTGAGCTGGTGGAGGAAGGCTACGTAAGAGAGCTGATATCCAAGGTTCAGACAATGCGTAAGGATGCGGGCTTTGAGGTGATGGACCACATCACCCTGTATATCAATGGAAACGACAGACTTTCGGAGCTGTTTGCAAAAAATGAGGCAGAGGTGAAGAAGGTCGTACTTGCAGATAATGTTGTATTTGGAAGCACCGACGGCTTTGTGAAGGATTGGGACCTGAACGGTGAGCCGGTGACAATTGGCGTAAAGAAGGAAGCATGATAAAAGATGTTAATATTGCACTAGATAGCTTCAGTCTGCTGATTTGTCTGATGCTTTTGGCAAATCAGTTTCTGGAGGGAAAAGAAAAAACAAAACTTAATCATTGGTTTATGGCCGTTCTGGCAGGTAATATCGGGATGCTGCTTGGAAATTTGAGTGATTTTCTGTTCCGGGGAGTTCCGGGGCTGGCGTCCTATCTGATACAGACGTTTTTTGGACTGATGGGATACTATGCGGCAGCGGGCGTTCTTCTGTTTTCAATGTTTGGCTGGATTTATTCAAGCATCAGCCAGAAGAGAGCCTTATCCGGACGTCTGATGAAGGCTGCGAAAGCAGGTCTGGCAGTTCAGCTGCTCCTTGCGGTAACGCTGCCGGTCAACCACCTTTGCTATCTGAATAACGAAAACTGCTACGTGAGAGGAAAGCTCTTTTTTCTGACACAGCTCATTCCGTGCACGCTGTATCTTATGGCGCTCTTTCTTCTGCTCCGGTATTTCAGGACCTTTCGGCGGCGGGAGCTGGTATACATGCTGTTCATGATGGTCCTTCCGGTTATTTCGTACGTAGTGCAGATGGCAGTTCCGGAGTATTCGGTTCTGAACGTCACGATTTCTGCCGGGCTGATTATGCTGTTTACTTACATTCAGTCACAGCGTGATATGGATGCGGAAAAACAGATGAAGCAGCTGATTATGGATGAAAACCGAAAGCTGGAGTCTCTGCAGAACCACCAGGAACGGCTGAGTGAGCAGCTGATTGAGGTTCTCAGCGGAACCGTGGAGGCGAAGGACCGCTATACCAAAGGACATTCCTTCCGTGTCGCACAGTATGCGCGAGAGATTATGTACCGTCTGGGCGGGGATGAGCAGGCACAGAAGGAGGCTTACTACATCGGAATTCTTCATGATGTAGGTAAAATCAGCGTCAATGACGGAATCATCAACAAAAAGGGCAGGCTGACCGAGGAGGAATATGAGCAGATTAAGCTTCATACGGTGGCAGGCTACCAGATTTTACGTGGCATTGATGTGATTCCTGACCTTGCGGTTGGTGCGCGGTGGCATCATGAACGCTATGACGGAAAGGGGTATCCGAACGGACTGGAGGGAGAGAATATCCCGCTGGTTGCAAGAATCATCAGTGTTGCAGATGCCTATGATGCAATGACCAGTAACCGGAGCTATCACAGTACGATGTCACAGGCTGCGGTGCGGGAACAGATTGCAAAGGGTATGGGAACGCAGTTTGACCCGAAGATTGCACAGATTATGCTGGATATGATAGATGAGGATATGCAGTATGAGATGAGGCAGATGAACTTTAACCGTTCCGTAAACATTCTTCTGATTGATGATGACCTGATTACCCATGTGATGCTGCAGCATATTCTGGCAGGGGAAAATTACAGTCTGACCTCTGCCTACACCGGGCAGGAAGGAATTGATTATTTAAAGGAAACCGAATATGATCTCTGTCTGTTGGATATGGAGATGCCGGGAATGAACGGGTTTGAGGTGCTGGAGTGGATTCGCGGAAATGTCCGCAGGCTGAAGGTAATCTTTCTGACCGGCGATAAAGATATTGAAACAATCAGAAAAAGTGAAAGGCTTGGTGCCATTGATTATATAACAAAGCCAATCAACGAAACCATTTTAAAGGAAAGTGTGAACAGCGTGCTGTCACACTAAGCACCTCGGGGACAGAGAATTTCCGGGAAAGGCTATGGGGT
>CALZBV010000123.1 GCA_945622055.1 uncultured Clostridia bacterium | reverse complement strand
CAACATTTTTCGCTCAGGTAATAAAAAAAAGAATGGGGGCACTGCCCTGTGGCAGTGCCCCCGTTCTTTACACTCTTACTTCGTCAGGGACTGTTCGTAGTCCTTAATCATACGACGAACCATCTCGCCGCCGACCGAACCGTTCTGTGCACTGGTAAGATTACCGTTATAACCCTGCTTTAACGGAACGCCAAGCTCAGAGGCAACCTCCATCTTGAAACGATCCATAGCATCCTTTGCTTCCGGAACTTCTACACGATTTCTGCTGGACATATGATTCACTCCTTCCTCGTACTTCCCGCAATGCGGGCGTTTTCAAAAGTTGTGTAACCGTCGCGCCCGCACTGCGTTTCCGCTGTCCGTCGCTGTTGATTACGGTCATAGTATATGTCAGTTCAAAAATCCTACACTGGAAGATTACACCGTTTTTCAGATAATGAACGCTTTTTTTCTTCCTTCGCTTCTTTTTTTGCCTCATCCCAGATTATTGCAACCATTACGGTCAGGCAAAATGCCGCACAAATTGCAAGTGCTCCGCCGCAAAACGCCAGTCCAAAAATTGCCCCAATGAATGCTACCGCAAAACCTTTTTCTGTCATTTTATTGTCCTCCCATATCTTTTGATTCCTTTTGCTCCTAACTTCTAAACATAAGATATCAAAAATCAAGTCCAATAAAATGTACATTATTCTTTTATCCTAATCGTACTGAATCTTTACAATAAAGGTCTGATAGAACTGTCCTTCATCATAATCATACACGACCTCGCCAAGAGATCTGAGATAATCATAATCAAAGCCGTACTTCGCATAATACTTGTCATACTCCAGATGTCCGACGTAAAGATAGTCCACCTTGTACTTTTTCAAAAGAAACTTTGCCAGCTCCGGATCATTGCCGATATAGATTGCCTGCACATCCTCGCCTCTGGAATCTACGGAAGCAACATCATCCTTCCAGAGCCACTCATGCGTATGCCAGCCAACAACGGTCGGACAACCGGTAAATGCAGAAACACGGTTATAATCCGTATAGCTGTCTCCCGGTGCTTCCAGAATAACCGGACGTCCTTCAATATTTTCGTTAATCCAGTCAATCGCCCTTGCATCCATAGGAAGCACTTCCTCTAAAAATGCCGACGCATCCAGCGTCTTATAGTATTCCGGGTTTTTGTACTCGCCAAACCAGGTTTCACACGCCTTTTCAAAATATCCAAGATTTTCTACCACCAGGAACAATACAAGGAAGCCCGCAATTCTCTGCTTTGCGCTCTTTCCCAAAAGCAGAAGGCGGACAATCAGGGCTCCCATGACGATACCGTACATGATAAACGCCTGATAGGTCAGCTTGAACATCGTATTGGCCCGCTTAAAATCACCGGAATAAATATCCACAACGTACACAACCTCAGGAATCAGCACCAGTCCGGTTGCACAAAGACCAAGAATCAGAAGATACAGCTCTGAAACCTTTAAGTGCTGAAGCCATGCAAAGAATGCATTTTTGTGTCCTGCCGGTTTCACCTCCCCGGCCTTGCGCTTTGCCTCTTCACGAATCAGAATATACAGATATCCGAATACACAGCAAACCGGAAGTGCCCAGACAACAATCATCTGATACAGCTCCGTATGCTTGTCACAGATACCGATACCACTCGCCATGATGTCGAACCGCAGACTGAACATGAGTGAGGTAAAAAATCCGATGATTAAAAATTCTGCTGCATGAACTGCCGTAAGCAGTACCGTTCTCCCTGAAAATCCGCAGATTACCGCATTCGATACTAAAATAACCGCACCACAGACAACAAAGTAAATCGGAAAATCCCAGTAGTTCGTCATTTGGAAAATACCAATCAGAAAGCTGAGTAAAAGGATGTGTGGCTGTAACAGCTCGCGCATAAGGAATGCCTTCAGATTCTCCGGTTCCGACGGATTCTCTACCTCCTGCTTCATGCGGTTTTTTCTCCAGAGAAGCCATGCAAACAGCACTGCAAGCAGAGTCAGTACAAAGGAAATATTTACCACATGTGCATGAAGGTCTCCCTGAACAAAGGAATAAGCCGGGAATTCATGAATCGTCTTATCTCCCGTACCTTCTCTCTGATGACCGATATATCTTGTTGCATCCGGAAACCAGTAGGAATAGGACCCGTCAATCTGAAGAATTTCACGAAAAATCGGCACCAGTCTTCCATAAACAAAATAATGACAGGAGCTGGAAAATGCAACTGCAAGTCCGGACAAAGCACCTGCAATTCTGCTGTATGTCTCTACTGCAAGCGGAAACTGTGCAATTGTTTTCTTCCCAAGGCCACGTTCTTCGTTCGCACGTTCCTTCATATACGTACGGAAAACAGCAGACACAAGTGAATAAACCAGAATCACACAGAAGGACGCTGTCATCATCAGGGCAAGATTATAGCCGTGGTCAACGGAAACGCCTGCAAGCTTTGTCAGATAGGTTGCAAAAAACTGTGTAAGATAATAATAATTCAAATTCGTTCCGGAAAACCAGAAATCCTCCGGCGGCATATAATCCGATTTCATCATACTGATCATGAAACCGTAATCCATGAACTTCTCTTCTCCGTAGGCCTGCGGATGAAAGCATTTCAAATACACAAGCACGGAAAACAACGCCAGAAAAGCAAATTCATACCAGAGTGCCTTCGTAACTACAGCCGAACCGTCGGTAATTCCAAGAAATTCCAACAGCTTCTGCTTCGTTCTCCTGCAATAGAAAACTACACCTGCCCAACAGACAACCGCACAAAAAATCAAGGTCACAAAACAGCCGGTTGCTGTGAACTTTGCAATGTGAAGGGAGGACAAAAACCAGATAACCCAGCCTCCGATTGCAATTCCAAATACCTTAGAGAAAAAATATCCCTTGTCGGCAAACCTCTTAAAAATCAGTGCAGACAGCGGAAAAAAGCATACACCGACACCGATTAACATCAGCCACCAGCGCTGCAGGGAAACAAAATCTTCCGGATGCAGCAGCTTCTCACTGACAGAGGCACATATTCCAAGAGCAATTAATGCAAGTACTGTGAAGAGGATTACAATCCCCCGGTTCTTTTTTTTCATGGCAATTACCGTTACTTTCCTTCCTTACAAGCCTTATTTACTACTTTGTTGATGCGGATAAAGTCACCGACGGCCTGCCTGCCAATCTTGAAAATCCGCTTCATATTGATAGAGTTCACTCCACCCTGTCTCGGACGGAACGTAATCGGAATGTACTTTACCGGAAGCTTTTTCTTTGCAAAAATAACCGAAATCACAACGTTAGAAAGATTATAATCCTTCGGAATCAACGGCAGAACCTTTGCCAGCTCGTCCGCCTTCATCAGACGGAACGGCGTATTGGCATCCGTAAGCTTCACCTGGAACAGCAGCAGGCAGACAAGCTTCAGCGTCTTCGTAACAAACACACGGGAAGCACCGTCCTGACGTCCCTTTCTGTGACCAATTACCATGGCATATTCCTTACGCAAATTCCAGAACCGTGCAAACTCCTCCGCTCTGGTCTGACCGTCGGAATCTGTCTGGAAAACAAAATCGGCACCTTGCTCAAGTGCATAGTTATAACCATACAGGAGTGTTGCACCGTGTCCGCCGTTTGGCTTGGTCAGCGCAATCATCTGCGGATTTTTCTCTGCCTCTTCGGTAAGAATCGCATAGGTACTATCCTTACTACCGTCATCCACAATTACCAGACGACTCTCCGGTCCCGTTTTTTCCACGACCGGATACCAGTCTGCAATTACCTGTCGAATCGTTTCCTGCTCATTATAAGCCGGTATTACAAGATACAGTTTATCCATTTTTCTTCCTTTCTTATTTTGCAAGCTTCTCTTTAAACAAATCCAGAGCACTGCGTACTACCGCATCCATGTTATAGTAACGGTATTCCGCCAGTCTTCCGAGGAAAAATACCTTTGTTTCCTTTTCCATCTCAGCGCGGTACTTCGCGAACTGCTCCTTGTATTCTGCTGTCGGGAAAGGATAATACGGTTCTCCGTCCGAATTCGGAAATTCCTTTAAAATCGTGGTTTTGTCATGCTTCTGCCAGGTCAGCTTCTTAAACTCGGTAATTCTTGTGAAATCATAGTCGTTCGGATAGTTAACAACCGGAGCCTCCTGATAGGAATCACAGTCAAACGTTTCAAACTCGAAACGGATACTGCGATATGCCATTTTTCCGTACTTGTAATCATAGAAGTAATCGGTCGGTCCCGTGTAAATGAGTGCATCATACTCCAGCTCGTCAATCACTTCCTTGTAATCGGTATTCAATAAAAGCTTGATGTTCGGATTTTTTACCATATTCTCACACATCTTCGTGTAACCATGACGCGGCATGCCCTGATAACGGTCAGCAAAATATCTTGTATCACGGTTCGTACGAATCGGAATACGGGAAATAACAGAGGTATCAATCTCTGCCGGATCCAGTCCCCACTGCTTTTTCGTATAGTTTTCAAAAAACTTATGGTAAATTTCCTCGCCGACCCTGCAAAGCACCACGTCCTTACTTGTCTTTACCTCAGGGATGTCAACCGCATATTTTTTGAAGAAGTCCTCTACCTCAAAGCTGCTCAGATTCAGATTGTACAGCTTGTTTACTGTCTCTACGGTAATCGGCATCGGAACAAGATTTCCATCAACATAGGAAAGCACACGATGCCAGAAATCATTCCATTTCGTGAACCGGCTGAGGTAATCATAAACCTCCTTATCATTCGTATGGAAAATATGCGGTCCATAGTTGTGAATCAGCACACCTTCCTCGTTATAGGAATCATATACAGTACCGCCGATATGACCTCTTTTTTCAATAATCAGAACCTTTTTGTCAAGCACCCCGGCAATCCGCTCAGCTATCGTCAGACCAGCAAGTCCTGCCCCTACCACTACATAATCAAATCTCATACCTTACTCCTTTCCTACTCTCTTCGTTGTATCATAAATGGTAAATTTCCACTCATTCTCACCCTCGGTATATACAGCCTCATATGTCGCAGAAATCACATCTTCGCGCACAAGATACGAATCATTCTCCCTTGCATCACGGTCCACAATAATGTAACGAATATTGTTTTCCGAAATCAGCTTGGAAAGCCGCTCCGGACTGGATGCAGAAAACATGGAGGCAACCATTCTTTCCCGATACTGGGTATCATAGCCTGCAGACCATGCATAATACGGCCATCCGTAGTAGAGCATGCCACCTCCTAACACTACTCTGTGCAGATGGTACCAGGAAGAAAGAATAATGTCATCCGAATCCGCATTTTCCTTCAGCCACAAGGTCACCGGATCATCCATTCTGAAGGTGAGATTGTTCTCCTTCTGATTTCTCCTCTCTACAATCACATACTCAAAAATACCGGTAATCGTAAGCAGCACTATCAGCACCGCCGCTGCCACCCTGCGCATCCATAACCGTCCGGAAAGAAAGCCGCAGTCCCGTTCCATAAGCTTTGCAATCACAATCGCCGGGAACACGGAAAGTAACATCTCCGCCATAATGACAAACTTATGGTTTACTCCGATATCGACCGTAAGGGATAACGTAAATGCCAGCAAAAGCGGAACGGAGAAAACAAACACCAGATAACGTTTGATTCCTGTACCCAAAAGAAGATAGCCTGCCAAAAAAACAAGTAAAATTCCCCAGAGCTGAACCATATAGTCCACTGCCCCGAAAAAAGTTTTATTGTCCGCAAGGAATCCAAAATAATACTTCGGAGAAACAACCGCCCCCTCGACAAACAGCCTAGATTCCAGCAGGGACAAAGCAAGTGCAACCATAGCCGTAATCAGATAATCCAGTCTTCGGTCCGAAAATGCAGCCATAAAAAATAGCATCGCGCAGGTCGCAATCAAAACAGAACCGTTAAAGAATGCCAGTCCTCCGAGCAAAACGCCAAGGAGCAGCGCCTGTAACGGATGCAGCGTCAAAAACGCCCCCTTGGAGAAAAACAGCTCCTTCACATAGACCGGGAAACGGCTGATTGCATTTTTGATTTTCTCCGGACCGTTCTCACTTTCCCTGCTCTCCTGCTTAATTCCAAGCTTCTTTAGTTTATCTCCCATTGCGTACAAATACGGCAGGAAAAAGTGAAGTGCCAGAAGCATGGCTGCAAGTGCAAGTGCAAGATGTCTCTGGTTGCAGTAAACATTCAGGTTCCAAAAGCCCCAGCCTTCATTCTGGGTAAAGGAAATAAACTCGGTCTGCTCGTTAAGCCCCTTTATCACTCCGCCCTTTGGCAGGGTTGCCAGATAACGGAAAAAGCTCGGCGAGGAGCGGAACAGGAAAAACAGCGTCGTCAGATATCCAATCACCCGTTTTCCGGTCAATCGTGCCGCAAGCGCATACAACAGAACGCAGGTGGACAGCATTCCGAAAATGCTTGGAATGTTAAATGCAAAATCAAGGCGCATTCCAAGAAATTCCAAATTGCCCACCAAAAACTGAAAAAGGAAATGATACCGGATATCTTCCCCTGCAAAGTGGGAATATGACGTTGGGAAATTATTGCCGTAAGAGAAGGAACGTATCATTCCAAGATGCGGTGCAAAGTCGCTGAATACCGAAAGGCCGACATACAGCGTTCCCTTCGAAACAAAAAACGTCAAAAACATCATGCGGATTACGAGTGCTGCCGTCGCACATAAAAACACGATTTCACCAATCGTAAGTTTTGTTGCAACCGTGAGCTTTTGCTCATTCCCTTTTTCTTTGTGGTATGAAAGAAAGCTGAGAAGCACTCCAAGCAGCCCAAACACCGGCATCACAACTGCATTTGCCATTCCAAGCGGATACTCCTGTCCACCAGATACCTTAAGCACATAGGCCAGAAGGTAAGTTGCCCAGGTTAACGGTATCAGTCCTGCAACCCCCCAGGCCGGAACTGCAATCAGGTAACGTGACAGCTTCAGCTCCTTCCCGTCAAAGGTCTTCTCACCGGTCAGTCTTAAGCCCGGGAAAAAGAATTCACAAATGCCATAACCAAACAGGCCGGCAATTGCAAGATATAAAAATCCAATCATTCGCGCTCCTCCTCTCCGCGACGAATCACTTGCGAGGTCAGATATCGCGGTCTTGCTTTGATTTCATGATATATTTTCATCAGATACAATCCAATAATGCCCAGACTGATCATAATCATGCTTCCGATAAACAAAAGGAGCAAAATAACTGTCGTAAATCCATCCTGTGCACGTCCCGAAAACTTCATGAACAGCGTCTGGATTCCCAGCACAATTGTGCAAAGCAACATAAGTACACCAAAAAAGGTAACGCAATGAAGCGGTGCCGAGGTATAGGAGGTGACTGCTGTTACCGCAAGTCCCACCAGACGTTTTAACGACCATTTTGACGTACCTTCCACACGCTC
>CALZBV010000122.1 GCA_945622055.1 uncultured Clostridia bacterium | reverse complement strand
ACGGCAACCCCGGAGCCGACAAAGGGGCCGGAGGCAACCATAACACCAACGGTCACTCCAACGGTTACCCCGACGGCAACCCCGGAACCGACAAAGGTACCGGAGGCAACGCCTGCGGCTGAGGCGAAGGAGAATACGCCGGGCGTACAGGGGGGCTGGGCGAAGACATGTTTGTCAAATGCAGCCTCCATTACGATGAAAAACCTTCCAATCAAGGCAAGCAGCACGGTGAAAACCAAAAATGACGCAGGGCGTGCGGTAGTCATCAGACCGGACAGCCTGCTGAAGGTATACGGACTTTATGTAGATGAAAATGGTTCTCTTTACCGACATGTTGGCGTAGAGTATCTGGGCGAAGAATACTATGGATATGTCCTGGAAGCAAGAATTGCAATGTGTGAAGGACCGGAGGGAGTCGGTGAGATAAAGCCCGCGGAAAAGCCGGGACAGGAACCGGGAGAACCACCGGCAACTAACTCTGTCGCAGAATTTGAGCTTCATCTGCAGCAGCAGGGATTCCCGGAGTCGTATAAGCCGTTACTTCGGGAGGTACATACCTTACATCCGGAATGGGTATTTAATGCATACCATACCGGCCTTGACTGGAAGACTGCAATCGCAGAGGAGAGTATTCCGGGGAAAAACCTGATTCCGAACAGTTACAGCATTGAGTGGAAATCCATGGAGGAAGGTGCTTATAACTGGAAAACCGATAAATTTATTGTGTATGACGGCTCTACCTGGGTAACTGCATCAAAGGCAGCACTGGAATATTACATGGACCCGCGTAATTTCTTAGATGAGAGTTCCATATTCCAGTTTGAGGTGCTTCGTTATGAACCGTCGTACCAGAACCTGGAAGGGATTGAAAACATTCTTCGTTACACGCCGCTTTATCACAGCAACTATGTTTATGTGGACCAGAACGGGGTCCAGCAGTCGATATCTTATGGTGAAACCTTTGTAAAGGCTGCGGAGTATTCCGGAGTCAGTCCGTATCACCTTGCAACCCGTGTAAAGCAGGAGGTGATAACCGGAGCTACTACGGTGAGCAACAGTGTCACGGGAACGGTAAGCGGTTTTGAAGGCTTGTATAATTTTTACAATATTGGGGCATACCATAGTACACAGCCGGGTGGTGCAATCGCAAACGGTCTGAAGTACGCGAAATACGGAAGCAGCTCCAACGATGCGCTCAATGATGCGTCCCTGATTCCGTGGAACAACCGCTACAGTGCGATTGTCGGGGGTGCTTACATCATCGGAAGCTCCTACATCAACCGTGGTCAGGACACGATTTATCTTCAGAAATTTAACATGTCGAAGTACTATACCTACAGTCATCAGTACATGGCGAACGTAGTAGCACCGTCTTCCGAAGGAAGAAAAACAGCACAGGCCTACTCCGGGTCGATCGGAAGTCCGATTGTATTCTCGATTCCGGTATTTTTGAATATGCCGGCAGAGGCTTGCCCGATTCCGCAGCGTGAGCTGAATCCGAACTTCTATCTGTCTTCTCTGGCCGTGCAGTCGGTAGACGGAACGAAGCTTGCGGTAACACCGAGCTTTAACGGAATGACCACCTTTACATACTCGATTATTGTTCCGAACAGTGTGGAAGTAATCAACGTCAACGCAACGGCAGTCAGTCAGAAGGCAGTTGTGGGCGGAACCGGCTATAAGGGACTTGAGGTCGGAACCAACACGATTTCCCTGTATTGTCTTGCAGAGAATGGCGTGATGAAGGAATATACCTTGTATGTGGTAAGAGAAGAATAGGTGTAGAGGTGAAAAATGAAACGAGGAGCTTTTCTGTTTCTAATTATTGCGTTTATTTGGATTTTTCCGGAAAAAACAGCAGCTGCGGCAATGGCCACCATTCGTATTCAGACTCCGTCTGAGGTTGTGAGGGTGGACGATGAGTTTGAGGTATCCATAGAGATTACGGCACAGCCGTCGGAAGGCGAAAGCTCGGCAACTGCGGTCATCGGGGATTTTGAGGCATATCTTATTTACGATGATACGATTTTTGAATTTGTAACTGCTGCCTCCTCCTGCATTACAGGGGGTGGCGGCAATTTAAAGATTTCCGATTTTGGTGCAGAACCGAGTCACGGGAGCCGGAAATATGTGATGCGGTTCCGGGCTCTGGAGCGGGGAAGCGGAAATTTCTCCTTTTATACAACACCAAATGTTTATGTTTACGGGGGCGGCGTTGATGACAGAATGCCGGCCCTTACGGACATTTTGGAGATAACGGTGCAGGCCAGTGCGAGTGCCTCGGACAATGCAAATCTTTCGGCATTGAAGGTAAGTCCGGGAAATCTGACGCCTGCCTTTGCGACAACACTTCGGGAGTATTCGGTGACGGTACCGTATGGTATCGACATGGTAATCGTCAGTGCACTGACGGAGGATGAAAACGCGAGTGTCAGTGTAAGCGGAAGCACCGGTCTTTCGGTCGGGGAAAACAAGGTAGTGATTACGGTCACGGCAGAAAACGGAACCGAGAAACGATACTATATTTATGTAACAAGAGAGAAAAAGGCAGAGGACCCAACGGTAACTCCGGAGCCTACAAAAGAGCCGGAGCCGGAAGGGATAACAGAGGGGCTTCACGCAGCCGTGCGTGGAACCGAAACCATTCTGACCTTTGGGAAAAGCTACCGGGTTTCCGAGGATGCGACTGCTTATGTGGCGCCAACAGGATACGAAGAAACCGTACTGTTTTTGGACGGCATCCGCATCAAAGCCTACGGAAAACGTGGCGATGTACAGGGAGAGCAGCTTGTGCTTGTGCTACTGGATGAAAACGGACAGAGCGGTTATTACCGCTATGACCGGAGAGAACAGACCATACAGCGGTTTGATGAGGAACGAATTGAAATACGGCAGGTAATCGAGCAGGATAACAGTGAGCTGATTTCCGCAATTCGAAAATACAAAAACAATCTGGTTGTGCTTCTTTTTCTGCTGGCATTATTTTTCTCTTTAAGCATTACCTTTTTGTTGATTATCATTAAACTGTACCAGAAATACCGGCAGGAGGAGGATGACCTTTACGACCGGTAGGATATACAGGAACAGGAGTCGGGGATATGTTGGTCCGTATTGATTTTGGAAGTGAAGAAGCAATCTATATGCAGCTTTGCAATCAGATAATCTATAAGATTGCAACCGCGGATCTCAGACAGGGAGATGTACTTCCCTCGGTGCGGGATCTGGCAGAAGAAATCGGCATTAATATGCACACGGTAAATAAAGCGTATGCGACACTTCGGCAGGAAGGGTATCTGACGCTTGACCGCAGGCGGGGGGCTGTGATTGCGGTAAACAACGATAAGCTTCGTGCAATTGAGCAGCTAAAGCAGGAAATGCGAATTTCACTGGCAAAGGCACTTTGTCGCGGGCTTTCCGAAGAGGAAATCCACGCGGCGGCAGATGAGGTACTTCAGGAATTCGAATCGGAATAGAGGAAGGAAAACAAAATGGAACATGACTTAACAAAACAGGCAAAGCAGGTCATGCATCGTGCGCAGGAGCTGGCGCAGAGCCTGCTTCACGGCTATGTGGGGAGCGAGCATCTGCTCGTTGCCTTTATGGAAGTGGAATGCACGGCAGGAGAGGTTCTTGCGGAAAACGGAGTAGCGAAGGAAAAGCTGTTGGAGCTAATCGGACAGCTGATTACTCCACAGGAGAGACTGCGGAAGGTGCAGCTTACAAACACGCCGAGACTTCAGGAGATTTTAGAGCTTGCGGATGCGGCTGCCGCAAACTATAACAGTAAAGAAATCGGAACGGAGCAGCTTTTGCTTGGGATGCTGCAGAAAACGGATTGCATTGCAAACCGTTTGTTAAACACGCTTGGAATTTCCGGACAGAAGCTTTATTTTGCTGTGCTTGAGGCAATGGGCGTGGATGCAAATCGTGCAAAGGCAGACTTTGCGATGAACAGAAGCCGTTTAGGGAAAAATAATGAGGTTCGTCTGCTTTCGCAGTACAGCCGGGATTTGACGGAGCTGGCACGCAAGGGGAAGCTGGATCCGGTCGTTGGACGTGAAGAGGAAATCGGCAGAGTAATCCGTATATTAAGCCGCAGAACAAAGAATAACCCGTGTCTGATTGGAGAACCGGGAGTGGGGAAAACTGCAGTCGTAGAGGCACTTGCTGCAAAACTTGCTTTTGGTGAGGTTCCGGAGGAGATGAAGGAGAAGAAGCTTCTTTCCCTGGATCTTTCCGCTATGGTAGCCGGAACGAAATACCGTGGTGAATTTGAGGAACGAATGAAGCGTGTCATGGACGAAGCCAGACAGGACGGAAATGTGATTATCTTCATTGATGAACTTCATACGGTGATTGGTGCCGGCGGCGCAGAGGGTGCAATGGATGCTTCCAACATAATGAAGCCGGCGCTGGCACGGGGAGAGTTTCAGGTAATTGGAGCAACAACGCGCGAAGAATACCGTAAACATATCGAAAAGGACGCTGCCCTGGAGCGCAGATTCCAGCCGGTTGTCGTGGAAGAGCCGACCGAGGAGGAAACGGAGGCAATCCTGTTCGGACTCCGCTCTGCCTTCGAAAAACACCACGGGATTCATATTTCCGATGAGGCGGTAAAGGCCGCGGTTCGTCTTTCCAAACGATACATTAATGACCGTTTTCTCCCGGACAAGGCAATCGATGTGCTGGATGAGGCTGCGTCCATGGTTCGTCTGGAGGGTAGGAAAGCGACACAGACAGGTTCGGAAATGAAGAAGCTGGAGGAGCTGGAGCAGGAAAAGGAGACAATGCTGTTGCTTGGCGACTTCGACGGAGCCTTTGCAGTTACGGCGAAACAGAAGCGCCTGCAGAAAAAGCTTTTGAAGGAAGAAAAGCTGGTGAAACCGGAGGATACGTTAACGGAGGAGGAAATCGCCAAGGTTATTTCTGCCTGGACAAAGATTCCGCTTGCAAAGCTTTGCGAGGAGGAAAGTGAGCGTCTGCTGAAGCTTCCGGACATCTTAAAACGGCGCGTGATTGGGCAGGAGGCTGCTGTCATGGCAGTGTCCAGAGCAATCCGTCGTGCGCGCGTGGGGCTTCAGAATCCAAACCGCCCGATTGGTTCGTTCCTGTTTCTGGGACCGACCGGTGTCGGAAAAACGGAGCTTTCCAAAGCACTCGCAGAGGCTGTGTTTGGAAACGAGGATGCACTGATTCGCGTGGACATGTCGGAATACATGGAAAAGCACAGTGTTTCGAAAATAATAGGTTCGCCGCCGGGCTATGTCGGCCATGAGGACGGCGGCCAGCTGAGCGAGCAGATCCGTCGCAATCCTTATTCGGTAGTCCTCTTTGATGAGCTGGAAAAGGCGCATCCGGATGTCTTTAATATTTTGCTTCAGGTGCTTGAGGACGGACACATCACGGATTCCCAGGGACGTAAGGTCAGCTTTCGAAATACGATTATTATCATGACGTCCAACACCGGAGCACAGGGCATTTTAGAGCCGAAAAAGCTCGGCTTTACCCAGAGCGCCGATAAAACCGCAGACTACGAGCGGATGCGCGAACGTGTGATGGATGAGGTAAAGCAGAGCTTTAAGCCGGAATTCATCAACCGTATTGATGAAACGATAGTGTTTGGCCAGCTGGATGAGGAGGCGCTCAGGGAGATTGCGGGAATTCAGATTCGTCTCGTAACCGACCGTTGTCTTGGACAGCTTGCCCTTACGGTGAAGCCGGATGCTTCCGTGACCGACTTTATCGTGAAAAAAGGGTCGGATATCAAGTTCGGTGCACGCCCGATTCGCCGTGCTGTTCAGGTATATCTGGAGGATATGCTGGCAGAACAGCTTCTTGGCGGAAAAATTACACAGGGAGACACGATTTCGGTTTTTGCAGGAGAAGGCGAAAAGCTTTCCGTGCGCAGGATTCGCAAGGCTCAAAAGAAATGACGCGTTCGATTTTGAATTTATGCTAAGAAAGTATGAATATTTTGTTAATACAACGAAAGTTGTAGAAAAATAAAAGAAAATATGCTATACTGTTAGCATAAAGGAAAAGAAACGTGTTACGGGAGGATAATAATATGGCAGACTTAATTTACGTTCAGGAAAATGGCAAACTTGCATTCGGAGATGATACACTTGCAGCAAAAGCAAAGGCAGACGGCTTTGAGTTCGGTGGTGACATTTACAAGGTAAAGACGTTTCGCGAGATTACGAAGCTGGAGCGAAACGGTGCGTTCGTTTATGAATCGGTACCGGGTACCAATGTGACGGATTTTGCCGGCAGTGACAAGGAGGTTTCATTTACCGTTTCCGGAACGGATGAGACGCAGGTTACACTTGGACTGGAGCCTGAGAAGGATTTCAAGCTCTATATCGACGGAACGAACATCGGCAGGATGAAGACGAACCTCGGTGGAAAGCTTGTGCTTAGCGTTTCGCTTGCCCAGGGAACAAGCGCAACGGTTCGTGTAGTTAAGCAGTAATGCTACATTGGGAGTAGGTATGGCTAAGGAAAAGATTGTGTTTTTTTGTAAGGAATGTGGAGTTGAATCGCCGAAATGGCTCGGGCAGTGTCCGGGCTGTAAGGCGTGGAATTCCCTTGTGGAAGCACCGTCAGCAGGCAAAGGCAGAATGTCTGCAGGCGGTGCCTCTCTTTTGCCTGCGGCAGAGCCCGTACTGATTTCGGAGGTCGATACCGGTGAAGAAGCCCGCATTGAGACCGGCATTGGAGAGTTAGACCGGGTGCTGGGAGGCGGCATTGTGGTTGGCTCGCTTGTACTGGTCGGTGGAGATCCGGGCATCGGAAAATCCACCTTGCTGCTTCAGATGTGCTACGAGGTGGCGAAGCAGAAGCGAAAGGTGCTGTATGTATCCGGTGAGGAATCGGTGCGTCAGATTCGAATGCGCGCAGACCGGCTTCAGGTAACGGACGGTTCCATGCTTCTGCTTGCAGAGACAAGCCTGAACCGCGTGGAGGAGACAATCCGCCGGATTTTACCGGAGGTTGTCATCATCGACTCCATTCAGACGATTTACCGTGAGGAAGCGGATTCAGCACCCGGAAGTCCGGGACAGATTAAGGACGCTACATCATCCCTTCTTCGGCTGGCCAAGGGACTTGGAATTACGATTTTTATCATCGGTCATGTAACCAAGGAAGGAATGGTGGCAGGACCGCGTATGCTTGAGCATATGGTGGACACGGTGCTTTATTTTGAGGGGGAGAACCACATCTCGTATCGCATCCTTCGCGCGGTCAAGAACCGGTTTGGCTCAACGAACGAAATCGGTGTGTTTGAAATGGCGGGTGCAGGACTTCGGGAGGTGAAAAACCCGTCAGAATATATGTTAGAGGGACGTCCGGAGGGTGAGCCGGGTTCTGTGGTTACCGCAGCCATGGAAGGAACCCGTCCGATATTGGTTGAGGTGCAGGCACTGGTTTGTCAGACGAGCTTTAATATGCCGCGCAGAACGGCAGCGGGCACAGATTACAACCGTGTGA
>CALZBV010000121.1 GCA_945622055.1 uncultured Clostridia bacterium | reverse complement strand
CCGGTTGCCTGCTCCAGCATATTTAATGTCTGAAGCGTAAGCTCAGCGCTATCACTAATATCGCCGGCAATCAGCAGCACTTCCACTCCGCTTTCCCGCACAAGCTCAGAAAGCCTGTCAACAACCGGATAATCCTTGTTGATATCAACATGCAGGTCTGATATCATCCCAATGAGCATATTTCCTGCCCTCCTGCCAATTTCTGCAGGCGGTGCCCGGACTACACCGCCCTGTAAACAAATAAACCTAAAAGAACTTCGCTACATCCTCAGTCGGCTTTCTCTTCGGAGCAGCAACGTCATCCACTCTCTTACCTACTGCAATGACTGCAACTACCTCCTGACTGTCCGGAATGGAAAGAATGCCACGAAGCGCAGCGCCGTCACGAATCCCCATAATCAGCGTATCATAGCCCATCTCTCTGGCCTTTAATACAAGCAGTGCATTCTGAAGGCCAAGGTCATATGCGCCCCATTCATCGCCAAGCTCATTCTCTGCGACGCCTTCACGGGTAAAGCCTGCACGTGTCTTTTCAAATGTCGTAACAATCAAAGCAGAAGCATTTCTGCAATTTGCTGCATTGAACTCCGGAAGAGCCTCTGCTGCAATCTTTGCCATTGCCGTCTCAGAGGTTGCCACATAATAACGTCCCGTCTGGGAATTCTTCCAGGAGGGCGCCTGCTGTGCACAGGCAATCATTTCCTTCATTTCAGCTTCCGTTACCTTTACGCCTTCCTTGTAAGAACGAATACTTCTTCTGGATAATACCACTTCCTGAAACTCCATAATCTCTTCTCCTTTTATCGTAAGCTTTGGGATTCTCCTGTCTGGAATTTTTCGCAGAAGCCCCTTTGTCTTCTATTGTACCATAACTCGTTCCGTTTGTAAAAAGAAATACTATAAATATTTTAACACTACATTTACACTATCGTTCAAGGATGCTGCCCTCGATTCCAATCGTTACCACCTGCCAGGGAATAAACCTTCCGCTTGCCTGCAATGCCTTCTTTGCCGCCATCTCAAGCCCTCCGCAGCACGGCACCTCCATACGGACTACCGTCACAGACGTAATCTCATTCTTCTTAAATATTTCCGTAAGCTTCTCACTGTAATCAATATCATCCAGCTTCGGACAACCAATTAATGTTACCTTATTTCGAATGAAATCCCGGTGAAACGACGCATACGCATATGCCGCACAGTCTGCAGCAATCAAAAGCTTCGCACCGTCAAAATACGGTGCACAAACAGGTGCAAGCTTTATCTGAACCGGCCAGTTCAAAAGCTCAGAGGTCTCCGAGGCCGTCTGCACCGGCGCTTTGGTAGCACGATTCATCTCACGCATTGCAGCACCCGGACACTGATGTGCTGCCGTTTTTGCACCCCCGCTCTTCTGACGCTTTGCTTCTTCCACCGCCTTTTCATCATATTCCGGTGCTTCCCTTTCCTCAAACGAGATTGCTCTGGTAGGGCAAGCCGGAAGACAATCGCCAAAGCCGTCACAGAAATGTTCTCTTACAAGCTTTGCTTTTCCGTCTACGATATCAATCGCCCCCTCATGGCAGGCCGTGGCACAAACTCCACAGCCATTGCATTTTTCTTCATCAATACGAATGATTTTTCTTATCATTTTCAACTCTCCTTACAAGACTAATTTTGCTGACTATTTACATTACAGACGTATCATACTATAAACAAACCGTGATTTATGTTGGAATCCCATCAAAAGGAGACGTTATGAAACTTAATTTTGAATTCATAAAGAAGCTTCCATTATTTGAAGCTATACCGGAATCTGATTTGCCGGAGCTGTTTCACTGTCTCGGTGCCTCCGTAAAGGAGTACCCAAAGGACAGCTTTATCCGCATCGAAGGTGACCCTGTCGATTTCATCGGTATCGTACTGGAGGGTACCATTCAGATTCTTTCCGATGACTACAACGGAAAAAGAAGCATTACCGCCGCTCTCTCCTGCGGACAGGTATTTGCGGAGGCCTTTGCCTGTGCAGATGTCGCAGCGCTTCCAATCAGCATTCTCGCTGCCACTCCTTGCAGCATTATGTTTTTAAAAAAAGAACGGGTACTTCCCCCCTGTGAAAGTGCCTGCCGCTTTCACAACCTGCTCATTCACAATCTTCTTAGAATCGTTGCAGCCAAAAACCTGCTGCTAAGTCGAAAATTAAGCTATATTTCCCATAAAACCACAAGCGAAAAGCTCATGGCATTTCTGAGTGATCAGGCAAAACAGCAGCATAGCATGGAATTTACGATTCCGTATGACCGTCAGGCCCTGGCCGATTATCTGGGTGTTGAAAGAAGTGCCCTGTCTACCGAGCTGAACAAGCTGCAGCGACAGGGCATTTTGAAAACCAGACGTAACTATTTCAAGCTGCTGTCCTCTTCTACAAATAAAATCTGAGTATCCTGTTTGCAATACCGAAAGCCAACCGCGCGATTTCCGCAGAATACAAGCCGGAAATCATCATACTCTGAAAGCATTGCCTTTACTTCCTTCGCCACATTTTGTGGTTTTTCTGCACCTAAGGATTTTTGGTAGCTCCGATACAGCTTATATAAAATCCTTCGGTGAATCTCGCTGTCGCTTGCCGGATACTCCAAAAGCAGTCTGCGTTCGTACCTTGTCTCATCCGGTTCAAACCAGAAATGCGCAAATTTCGGAGACTTTCCGGTATCATAAAAGCCCATCTTTTTATGGAGCGCAATCGAACCGGCATTTTCGGCACTGATGGAGGCATCAATATATTCTGCGGCATAAAAGGTCTCCACCGTCTGAATTGCCTTCTCATACATAGCCGTAGCAACACCTTTTTTCCGGTACTTTTTCCCCGTATGTACATCGCAAAAATACCACCGCGTCCGGTTGTCCGGATTTCTCAATATTCTCATACAGCCAACGAGCTTATCTTTGGAATACGCAAACACCTCATACCACTTAACCGCATATTCCGCTTCGTAATCAGCGAACAAATCCCGAATTTTCCCGGTTGCCTCCTCTGTCGTCATATTCCAGACATTTTCCGCATAGAACGCGCCAAGTCTTTGCCAGTAATCCTCCGGGAGATTTCGGTAGGAATCCACCAGTTCAATTCTAATCTTCATCTGACCTGCACCCTTTTCTCTGAAGCTTTCGTTTCCACCCATACTCCACTTTTACGGCAGACTATTCTTCTACTGCGGCTACACCGTCGCACTTTGCAATGGTATCAATCGAACCATCCTCATTGTACTGAAACTCCGCCACACACACAGAACGGTGGAACAGGCTGCCTCCCGGAAGCTCTCCGGTATGATAGAACAGATAAGAATGTCCCTTAAACTCGGCAATTCCAGGGTGATTCGTAAAAGTACCGCCCTCCTCTGTCATCAGCACGCCACCGTATACCCACGGTCCGGTCGGAGATACGGAAGTGGAATAGGCAAGATGCTCATCCTTTTTCCCTTCTCCAAATGCCGCATAAACCATGTAGTACAGATTGTTTCTCTTATAAAACCACGGTCCCTCGGCATAAGTCGTTCCTGTCATGTGGCTTCCCTTTGCAAAGGACTCCTCGGTCATCGGAATCTTAACTACGCCAACCTTCTCATCATAAGAAATCATGTCCTCGTTCAAAAGAACGTAACGCAGCTCCGGATTACCAAAGTACAGATAAGCCTGTCCGTCATCATCAATAAATACTGTAGGATCAATGTCGTTCCAGTCACCCTCATCCACAAGCGGATAGCCTAAATCCGTAAACGGTCCGGTCGGACTGTCCGAAACACCGACTGCAATTGCCATACCGCCATCCTTTTTATGTACCGGGCAATACAGGTAAAACTTACCGTTTCGCTCAACTGCCTGCGGTGCCCATGCGCGGTCATCGGCCCAGCTGATATCCTCCAGAGAGAAAATCTGACCGTGATCCGTCCAGTTCACCATATCCTTCGTGGAATAGCAATGCCAATCAAACATTGTATAAAAATTGTTAATCAATTCGTCCTCGTCATGCGTCGTATACAGGTACAGCGTATCTCCGTATACCATCGGTGCCGGGTCCGCCGTATAAATCGACGTAATAATCGGGTTCTTACAAAACTTCTTCTTTCCTTCCATGTTGCAAAATCCTCCTTTTATTCTGTATTATGCTCTTTTGAGCAATCAGCGTTTACTGACTTTTTTCATGCGCCGTTTCACACATCCTGTCGTATATCTCATCCAGCCATGCACGATCCGGCTTTGTGCTGTTTAAAATGGTCACACGGTTCGGTCTCGTTTCCGGAGCCTTCCTCCATAAATCAAAGAAAATATCCTTCGTGATTCCGTAGCTCATCGGATTCATATCAATCCCATATTCCAGCATTACCTCCATCAGCCGGCTCTCATCTCTTCCCTGGAACACACAGGCCCCAATGCTTCCCAACGCAACGCCTACCCCATGAGAAATCTTTAGCTGCGGGTAATACTCCTCGATTGCATGACAGAACAGGTGCTCACTTCCACTGCACGGTCTCGTGGAATCCGCGATTTCCATGGCAAGTCCACCCATAACGAGTGCTCTGGAAAGAATCCGGATAAACGACTTGCTCTTAAGGTTCTTTTCATCACAATGAAAGACCGAGTCAAAGGAAAGACTGGCAATTCCATCCGCAAAATCATCAATCGGAGTTCCTGCCGCAGCAGCCGAAAGCCTCCAGTCATAAAGCGCGGTATACTTTGCCAGTGTGTCTCCGATTCCGGACAATGTCTGTGCAATCGGAGCATTTAATATCAAATCGGTGTCCACGATAATCGCTGTCGGAATCTTGCACGGCAGTGTTTTTCGATTCTGGTTCACCGTTCCAAGCACCGCAAATGGAGATGCAAGGGAATCATTGCTTAAGGTCGTCGGCAGACAGATGAACACGGCCTTACTGATAAAAGCCGCATATTTTGCAGTATCCAGTACTCTTCCACCGCCGATACCAATCACTATTTTGATGTCTTCCATGCAGATTCTCTTGGCAATCACAACTGCCTCATCATACTCCGCATTTCCCATTGTGTAAAGCTCCGCATCATAAAAGTCCCTCTGAATATCCCTGATTTTCTCCGAATACAAATCAATCAGAAACTGTTCTGAAATAACAAGGCTTTTCTGCCCCTTAATTCCGGGAAGATATTCCGTAACAATCTCCTCTGCATGTGAAAATGCATCCTCTTCTACCTTAAGGCAGAGTGGAAGATTAAATCTTGTATGCTGATTCATGATTTCGCTCCCTTAACTCCCACATACTCCAACGAACTTATTATTCTCATCTTTCACCTGTATATTCACAAAAACGGAATTCCGGTATAACAGTAATATTCTTACTCCTCCAGTCTCTCTCCCATCCGTACCGGTATCTCGTCTCCGGCCTTCGCCCGTCCGGCAATATCCCCAGAAAGCTCAACCGCCTTCTTTGTCAGAACAACGATAGAGGAGCCGCCATATTCAAAGAACCCCTTCTCCTGACCCCGGGTTACGCTCTGGTTTCGCTTCAGCCTGTAGTTTGAAATTTTACCGACCAGCATGGCACCAACCTCCATCTGTGCCACTTTCCCCAGCCGGTCATTTTCGATTACGGTGTACTCCCGCGAATTCTGCACAAATACCTTCGTATGCTCATGGCAGACCGGCTGAACGGAATGAAGCACACCGCGGATTCGGCGGCAAATTGCCACACGCCCCGACGCACAGAACACATAACGATGGTAATGCGCCGGGGTAAGACGAAACACCAGTGCCGTACCACCAAGAAACTCCTGCGCAAGCACTTCGTCCCGTAGTAGCTCCTTCACGCTGTACTTTGTATGCTTTATGTTAAAAATCAGATTCTCATCAATCGGCTGCACCGTAAGCAGACCATCACTTGGACAAACAAATTCGCCCCCATTGCGAATGAGATACTCCTCCTTCATTTTTCTGGTAAAAAAATCGTTAAAGGAGGCATATCCGCCCTGGGGGATTTCATAATAGGATAAATCAATATGATTCTTTTTTACAAAAGCCGGCACCAGCCGGGAAGATGCTTTGGAAGAAAGAAAAACCGCTGCCGCCCGGGACAGCTTTGGATGCACCAGTCCTTTCAGAAGCACTCTCCCAACCGCCGTCTCATATAAAAGCTTTATTATTTTACTATCTTTCATAACAAATCTGCTCCACTCAGTAAAAATACCCACAGCATCTCCACCAAACCAATCACGATAAGCACAAGCTTTCCGATTGCCTTTGGTTTCTTAATCTCCACACCGGCAACATAACCGATTCCAAGAAGTGCTGTCATAATCGGGAAAATATAGACCCCGATAAAGCTCACCTTTACATACAAAAGGTAGGTAAGCGGAAGAACAATGGCAGAAGTCGTAATCGGAACACCAAGATACGTCTCTCTTTTTTCCGCAGTTGTCTGCTGACGCTCATACTCCTGAACATTATAATATGCAAGACGAATCAGCCCGCATAACGTAAAGACACAGGCGAGTGCAGCTATGTACCAGGATTCTCCCGAAATCCTGTAAACAAAAATCGCCGGCAAAAGACCAAAGCTGATTAAATCACAGAGGGAATCAATCTGTATTCCAAAATGCTTCTCATAGCAGTTACGCTCCTTCGTAGCTGCCACGGCACCATCAAACATATCGCAGATACCTGCCCCCATCAGGCACATAATGCTCGGCAGATAGTTTCCCTTCAGTACATGAATAATACCAAAGAACGCCAAAGCCAACCCAAGATAGGTCAGAACCACGGTATAATCATAAAATCCAATTATCTTTCGTCTTTCCATCACAAAACACTCCCATTATTTTACTAATCCAAAAATAATACTATACACCAGGATGCACCATGGCTTCCCTAACAGAATAATCCAGACAAACCTTTTTTTGTTCATTTCAATCAGGCCCGAAAAATAACAGAGAAAATCATCCGGAAACAACGGAAGCAACGTGGCAATAAACAAAAACGCATCATACGACTTCTTCCCGTCCAGCTTCTTCTTCCATTTTTCGTAAAACTTTTCGGAAAACATATCCGTCACCAGATGTCTTCCGTAATGATGAGCCAAAAAAAAGGCCGCAATCGAACCGATACAAATCCCTATGTAATTGCAGATAAATCCCGGTATCGTTCCGTAGCTGACTGCCCCGACGATACACCCCAGATATCCGGGTAAAATCGGAATAACCACCTGCAGTGCCTGAACCACAATCAAAACCAGCGGTCCGAATATTCCGTAGCTCCTCATAAGCTTCTGGAAATCCTCTACCGAGGAAACGTTGGCCGCCACCACCTGTTTCGCAAATATCACGGTCATAACCAGGATACCTATGAACGCTAATACTTTAATTTTTTTAACCATAAAACATTATTCTCCCATCTCACCCCCTTATTATACAGACGAAAGCTTAAAATATCCTTGAAAAAAAATTAAAATATTACATCAAATGTTGTAATTTTTCCTAAAGTGCTGCTTACCGATATCGTACCGCCGTGCCGCTCCACAATAGATTTTGCAATCGCA
>CALZBV010000120.1 GCA_945622055.1 uncultured Clostridia bacterium | reverse complement strand
GCGGTGATTCTGACCGTAATCGGAGCGATGGAGGAGTGGCCGCAGTATGTTTATGTTGTTATCTGGGTTCAGATGGCAGTTATTATTCTGACGGCGGTTGACAAACGTGTTCCGTTCAGGCTTCAGTCCGTGATTTTTTCGGTCTGCTCCAGCATTACGATTTTTCTTGGGGGACTCTATGTACAGGATTATTTTGTTGAGTGTATGATGCTTTCCGGCAGTGTGATGCTGATTTCCTTTTACCAGAGCACCGGTCTGGTTGTATTTCATCTGACTCTTTCCTTACTGACACTTGTCCTGCACTGCACGGCATTCCGGGTGGTGAAGTTGTCCGGACAGGGAGATGTGTCGGAATTCTGTATGGCGGTTTTTTTGCTGAGCGGGACTGCGGGAACGCTGATTCTTAACGCACGGAGAGATGACAAGGAAAAGAAAATACTGAGTGAAACGGCAAGACGGGCGGAAAGAGCGGAGCACTCCAAATCGGAATTTCTGGCAAATATGAGCCATGAAATCCGGACGCCGATGAATGCCATTATCGGAATGTGTGAGCTGGCACTGAGAGAGAGAGACCTTTCCCCGAATGTGCGCAGCTACTGCAATCAGATTCAGAATTCGGGGCGTAATCTTCTGGCAATCATCAATGATATTCTGGATTTTTCAAAGATTGAATCCGGAAAAATGGAGATTGCGCAGGAGGAATTTGACCTCTCCTCCACCTTAAATGACGTGGTAAACATGACGATGACACGTATGGGGGATAAGAAGCTGGAGTTTCTGGTCCAGGTGGATCCGAGTATTCCGAGACGTCTGGTGGGGGATGAGCTGCGAATCCGGCAAATTATGATAAACCTGATTACGAATGCAATCAAGTATACCAATGAAGGTGTTGTGGTACTGCTGGTGAAAAAGACGGTGCGGAAATACGGAATCAATCTGGATGTCAGTATAAAGGATTCCGGAATCGGAATCAAAAAAGAGGATCTGGAAAAGCTGTTCAGCAGCTTTCAGCAGGTGGATACCAAAAAGAACCGCTCTGTGGAGGGAACCGGTCTCGGGCTGGTAATTACGAAGCGTCTGTTAACGCAGATGGGTGGCTTTATCAATGTTCAGAGTGAATACGGAAAGGGTTCGGAATTCCGATTTTCTCTTCCGCTCGGAGTGACGGATAAGGCACCGTTTGTTTCCGTGGAAAATGCGGATGAGATTAACGCAGCATGCTATATTGATGTGGCAAAATTCGAAAATCCTGCGGTAAAGGCAGAGTACAAAAATTTTCTTGCTGTAATCGGGAATTCCATGCAGGTCAAGCATGTTATCTGCAGGAACTTTGATGAACTGAAGCTGCGGACGGGGCATGGATCGATTTCCCACTGCTTTATCGGTAAGGAGGAATACCTTGCGCACCGGTCCTATTTTGAGTCGATTGCAAACAAAGTGAAGATAGTAATCGTTCAGAACCGACGGGATGGTATCGTTGTTCCGCATAACATGCACTGTATCTACAAGCCGGTTTATGAGATTCCGCTTGCGGGAATCTTCAACCATGACTCGGCCGTGATTGACCAGCAGATGGCAAAGGGATATACGACAGCATTTACGGCACCGAGGGCACGTGTGCTGATTGTGGATGACAATGCAGTGAACCTTCAGGTCGCAGTCGGTATCATGCAGCCTTACAAGATGCAGCTGTTTACGGCAGACAGTGGTTTTGATGCAATCCGGATGCTTAGCTCAAAAGATTATGACCTTGTGTTTATGGATCATATGATGCCGGAGATGGACGGTGTGGAAACGGTACAGCTGATACGAAGCAAGACAGACACTTATTACAAGGAACTTCCAATCGTGGCGCTGACTGCCAATGCGGTTGCAGAGGCAAGAGAGATGTTTATAAAGAACGGGTTTCAGGGATTTCTGGCGAAGCCGATTGAGCTTTCTGCACTGGACCGCATCCTGCGACAGCATCTTCCGCAGAAATATATCGTCAAAACGAATGAACTGGAGCAGCAGACGGTACAGGAACAGGTGATGACAGAGGTTCTTTCCGAGAGGGAAGACAGACTGATTGATGTGAAAACAGGGCTGGTTTATATGGGAAACAGCCTGAGCACTTATCTGGATATTCTTTCGGTGTATGTGAAGAAGGGAATAGAGAAGCGCGAACAGATTCTTGAATTGTTTGCGGCAAAGGACTGGAAGAATTATGTAATTGAGGTCCATGCGTTAAAAAGCTCGTCTTTATCCATTGGTGCAACGGAGCTGTCAGAGAATGCCAAGAATCTTGAAATGAGTGGGAAGGCCGGCGATTATGATTACATAGAAGAGCATCATGAAGCGCTGATGGAGATGTATGGGAAGGTGCTTGAGGAAGGCAGCCGGATTCTTCAGGAATACGGAAATCAGAGAGAACCGGAGGAGGATTTGCCGCAGGAGGACCAGTGTGAAAAGACGGCAGATATCAGGCCATTACTGGAAAAAATGAAACAGGCCGGTGAAGCATTTGACGGCGATATGGTTGTTGAGGCGGCAAAGGAAGGCCTTCGTACCGTTGAACTTACGGAGGAAGAGCAGGAACTGTTGCATCAGGTGATTTCGGCGGCGGAGGATTTTGATTATGATACGATGGAAAGTCTTCTTTCAAAGCTTTTGCCGGATTCAGAGACGGAGGTGATACAGAATGCATAATATCGCGATTACGACAGAGTGTGTTGCTGATTTGCCGAGGGAGCTGCTTGAAAGAGAAGAGATTGACCTGATTTATTATGATGTGCAGACGGACAGGGGACTGTTTCGGGATACCGATGAAGTCGACTCAGAGAATATCATGGAATACATGAGGGGTGGAGAAAAAAAGGCGCAGAGCATCGTGCCGGGGGCGAATGAATATAAGAATTTCTTCAAACGAAAGCTTGAGAGGTATGATGAGATTGTTCATATCTGTATCAGCGGAGCTACCAGTGTGGCATTTGAAAATGCAAAGCTTGCAAGGGCAAAGCTTGGAATTGACGGGCGCAGAATCTGCCTGATAGATTCCGGACATCTTTCCTCCGGAATGGGCCTTATGGTTATGGCGGCAGCGGAATGCCGTAACAAAGGCATGGGAAGCAGGGAAATTGAGGAACATCTTAAGGAAATGGCTCCAAGTGTTTCAACCACGTTTCTTGCAAATAATCTGGAGTATTTGTATTATAACGGAAAGGTAAGCCGGTCTACCTTAAAGTTTTGCAGCTTTCTTCAGTTTCATCCGGTGCTTTGCATGCGCAACGGAAAGCTGACACTAAAAAACGGGTATTTCGGAAAGTACGAAAGAGCAGCACAGAAATATATTGCGGATACCCTGAAGAAAGCGAAACAGATAGACCTTGGCATGGGCTTTCTGACCTATGCAGGCTGTAACCATGAGCTTCGGGAACGGATAAAGAAGGAAATCGGGAAACGGATTGAGTTTCGGGAGTTCTGGGAGCAGCAGGCTTCGGCCACAGTATCCTGCAACTGCGGACCTCTGACCTTTGGGATTCTCTATGTGATGAAAGGCGTGAGTCCGAAATAGTTTTTCCGGCAGAGTGTTGTTTTTTTTGGAGATTTGCGATATACTATAATATCATGGGTCAAACAGCCTATGATGCATGGCACAAAAGGGGTTTTGTGCCGGGACTGGGGCAAAAACAGAAGTATACGGAGGATATTTTATGGTATTCAGTAAGGAAGATTTTAAAAAGAATGTAATTTACAACCTGAAGACACTGTTCCGCAGAAACATTGAGGACGCGACGCAGGTACAGCTGTTTCAGGCAGTTGCATTTTCCGTAAAGGATTATATCATTGATATGTGGATGGCAACGCACAAGCAGTATGAAAAGCAGGATGCGAAGACTGTGTACTATTTGTCCATGGAGTTTTTGATGGGTCGTGCCCTCGGAAACTGTATGATTAACCTGAAGGCATACAAGGAAATCAGGGAAGCACTCGAGGAGCTCGGAATCGATCCGGATGCAATCGAGGATACCGAGCCGGATGCAGCACTTGGTAACGGCGGTCTCGGACGTCTTGCTGCATGCTTTTTGGATTCTCTGTCTACACTTGGTTATCCGGCATATGGCTGCGGTATTCGTTATAAATACGGTATGTTTGAGCAGAAGATAGAGAACGGTTATCAGGTAGAGGTCCCGGACAACTGGTTAAAGAACGGCAATCCGTTTGAAATTAAGCGTGCGGAATATGCAGTTGAGGTTAAGTTCGGAGGTTATGTAAAGCTGGTTCGTGACGAGGCAACCGGCAGAGACCGTTTCATACAGGAAAATTACCAGTCGGTGCTTGCAGTTCCATATGACCTTCCGGTAGTGGGCTACGGGAATAATATCGTCAACACGCTTCGTATCTGGGATGCAGAAGCAATCAATAATTTCAATCTTGATTCCTTTGACAAGGGTGACTACCAGAAGGCTGTGGAACAGGAGAACCTTGCAAGAACGATTTGTGAGGTGCTTTATCCGAACGACAATCACATGGCCGGTAAGGAATTACGTTTAAAGCAGCAGTATTTCTTTGTATCTGCAAGTGTTCAGAGTGCGATTTCCAAGTACATGAAGAATCATGACGATATCCGCAAGCTTCCGGAGAAGGTTTGCTTCCAGTTAAACGATACCCATCCGACGGTTACGGTTGCGGAGTTAATGCGTATTCTTCTTGATGATTATTTCCTTGAGTGGGAGGAAGCATGGGACGTTGTGACGAAGTGCTGTGCTTATACAAACCATACCATCATGGCAGAGGCACTTGAGAAGTGGCCGATTCCGTTATTTAAGACACTTCTTCCGCGTGTATATCAGATTATTGAAGAGATTAACCGTCAGTTTGAGAATAAGATTCGTGCAATGTATCCGGGCAATATGAAGAAGATTGAATCCATGGCAATCCTGTACAACGGACAGGTTCGTATGGCGAATCTGGCAATTGTCGGCGGCTTCTCGGTAAACGGCGTAGCAGCACTCCACACCGAGATTTTGAAGAAGCAGCAGCTGAAGGATTTCTATGAGCTCTGGCCTGAGAAGTTCTCCAACAAGACCAATGGTATTACGCAGCGTCGTTTCCTTCTTCACGGCAATCCGCTTCTTGCCGAGTGGGTAACGAAGAAGGTCGGCAGTGGCTGGATTACGGATCTTCCGCAGATTAAGGGCATTGCAAAGTATGCAGACGATGCAAATGCACAGCAGGAGTTTATGGAGATTAAGTATCAGAATAAGCTTCGTCTGACCAGATATATCAAGGAGCACAACGGTATTGAGGTAGACCCGAATTCCATTTTTGATGTGCAGGTAAAGCGTCTGCATGAGTACAAGAGACAGCTCCTCAATATCCTTCATGTAATGTACCTGTACGAGAAGCTGAAGGAGAATCCGACGATGGATTTCTATCCGCGTACGTTTATCTTCGGTGCAAAGGCTTCTGCAGGCTACAGAAGAGCAAAGGCCATCATCAAGCTCATCAACAGTGTAGGTGATGTTGTAAACAACGATCCGGTAGTTGCCGGCAGAATCAAGGTTGTATTCATTGAGAATTATTGTGTTTTTAATGCAGAGTGGATTTTCGCTGCTTCAGATGTTTCGGAGCAGATTTCCACCGCAAGTAAGGAGGCTTCCGGTACCGGTAACATGAAGTTTATGTTAAACGGAGCACTGACGCTTGGAACGATGGATGGTGCAAACGTTGAAATCGTTGAGGAGGTTGGCGCCGAGAATGCAATTATCTTCGGTATGAGCGCAGATGAGGTTATCAATTATGAGTTAAACGGAGGTTATCGCCCGAGAAGCATTTACGAGCAGGATTCCGAAATCCGCCGCGTGGTAGACCGTCTCGTGGACGGTACCTATTCCGCAGGCAATCCGGAGCTGTTCCGCGAGCTGTACTTCTCTTTGCTGGATGTTGACCAGTACTTTATCCTGAAGGATTTCCGTTCCTACGAGGAAGCTCAGAAGAAGGTGGAGGAGCGTTACCGTGACCGCGCAGGCTGGGCAAAGTCTGCAATCTTAAACGTTGCCTGTGTCGGAAAATTCTCCTCCGACCGTACAATCGAAGAGTACGTTGACGATATCTGGCACCTTCCGAAGGTTAAGGTTACCATGTAACAGTAGAATGGGAGTACAGAGGGTTTCTGTACCCATACATAAGAATGCTTTGGACCCGGAAACCGCGGCATGGTTTCCGGGTCTGTGTTGTATAGAAAGGTAAAAAGGGGGAGAGGATTTGAGAAAACAAATCAGGGGACTGCTTTTGTGTGCTGTGGTACTGGCCGGATGTGGCGGAAAGGCTGCGAAGCCGGTCGAGCCGGTGACACCGGAGGCAACACCGACAGCAGCGGTGGAGGCGACGCCATCGCCGACCCGGGAGGCGACGCCCGAAGTAACTCCCGAAGTGCCTCTGCGGCCGACTTCTTCGCTCACTTCTGAAGCAACGCCGACAGTGGCACCGACAGCAGCACCGACAGCAACGCCGACAGTGGCACCGACAGTAGCACCGACAGTAGCACCGACAGCAACGCCGACAGCAGCACCGACAGTAGCACCGACAGCAACGCCGACAGTAGCACCGACAGCAGCACCGACAGCAGCACCGACAGCAACGCCTGTGGTGCATGAAACGGCACCGGGCACGAATATTGTGCATAAGGTCAGTGAGGCTGCTCCGTGGATCGTAATTGATGCGGGGCACCAGAGCAAGGCTGATTCTGAAAGAGAGCCGGTTGGACCGGGAGCGGCGGAAACGAAGGCGAAGGTTTCCTCCGGAACGCAGGGAAAGTGGACCGGCGTTTCGGAATATGCGTTGAATCTTGAAATTTCACTCAGACTTCGCGATGCATTGCTTTTAGAGGGCTACAATGTTATCATGATTCGCGAAACGAATGAGGTTAATATTTCCAATGCGGAGCGTGCCACAATTGCAAATGAGGCTCAGGCGGATGTCTTTATCCGGATTCATGCGGACGGCTCGGACAATCCGGCGGCGCAGGGGATGATGACAATCTGTCCGACACCGAAGAATGTGTACTGTAAGGAAATCTATGAGGAGAGCAGAAGGCTTTCGGATTGTGTTCTTCGACAGATGGTAGCAAAGACAGGAGCAAAAAGCCGTAAGGTATGGGAAACGGATACGATGAGCGGAATCAACTGGTGTCAGGTACCGGTGACAATCGTGGAAATGGGCTTTATGTCGAACAAAGAGGAAGATTATTTACTTCAGGATGCGCAGTATCAGGAAAAAATCGTACAAGGAATTCTGGAAGGCATTCAGGAGTATTTGGGACGGTAAAGAGCCTGCGGGAAAGTAAACGAATGTAGCTTCAGCCCGGCGTGAGTTGTAAACTCTTTTCAAAAAAAAGAGGAATTTCCTTTTTTTTGTCGTATAATATAAATGCGGGGATTTTTTAGCATCCCTTTGGCCGAATGTAGTGATAAAGGAGAAACGAATGACAATCCGTGAAAAGCTGGAAAGAAGAGAACATGAGTATCTGAGTCCGTATGCGGCGTTTAGTGATCAGACGCAGGGACGGGA
>CALZBV010000119.1 GCA_945622055.1 uncultured Clostridia bacterium | reverse complement strand
TTGGAGTGGTGTTGGCTGTATATGCGCTTGTGTCCGTTCTTTTGGCATGTGGTGTCGTTTCCAGCCTGATTAAGGGTCAGCTTGTTCCGATTTGCGCCTATATCATCATGGCACTTTCGTTAAATCTCACGGTTGGTGTACTTGGTGAATTGTCACTTGGTCATGCGGGCTTCATGAGTGTCGGTGCTTTCAGCGGTGTCATTGTTTCCACGCTGCTTCGCCCGGTGATAGGTTCTGACCTGCTCTGTCTGATTCTCGGAGTGATTGCCGGTGGTGTTTTGGCAGCACTGGCGGGTTTTCTGATTGGTATTCCGGTACTTCGGTTAAACGGTGACTATCTTGCAATTGTAACTCTGGCCTTTGGTGAGATTATCAAGAGCTTAGTGAACAATTTTTATCTTGGCTATGATAAAAACGGAATTCAGGTTTCTTTTATTACAAATAAATTACAATTGGCAGAGGGTGGAAAAAAGGTAGTGGTAGGACCTCAGGGAATTTCCGGTATTCATAAGAGTTCAACCTTTACCTTTGGTATCATTTTGGTTGTGCTTTGTCTGATTGTGATTTTTAATCTTATTCAGAGCCGCACAGGACGTGCAATCATGGCACTTCGGGATAACCGTATCGCAGCAGAGTCCGTAGGTGTAAATGTCACGAAATACAAGCTTTTGGTATTTTCCCTTTCCGCAGGCATGGCCGGAATTGCAGGAACGTTGTTTGCGCATAACTTCTCTACGATTGTTGCATCAAAGTTTGACTTTAATACCTCGATTTTAGTTTTGGTTTTTGTTGTGCTCGGCGGTCTTGGCAATATGCGTGGTTCCATTATTGCAGCAACGCTTCTGACGCTGTTGCCGGAGCTTCTTCGTGAATTCAGTAATTATCGTATGCTTCTGTATGCAGTGATTTTGATTCTCGTTATGCTGGGAACGAACAATCCGTCGATTCGTGAGTTCCTTGAGCGTATGACGGGAAAGGTGCGTTTGGTATTTACGAAAAGGGCAAACAAAGGAGGTAGCGCAAATGAGTAACACAAAAATGGTAGCGGTACCAAGCACAGGGATTATCCCGGAGAGAGATTTGAACCGTCGTCCGGTTTTGGAGTGCAGCCACCTTGGTATTACCTTCGGCGGACTGGTAGCGGTTGATGACTTTAACCTGACGGTTGGAGCAACGGAGATTGCAGGATTAATCGGACCGAACGGTGCAGGAAAGACCACGGTATTCAACCTTCTGACCAAGGTTTACCAGCCGACCACCGGTACGGTAATCTTAGATGGCATGGATACGCATGGAATGAGCATTGTGCAGGCAAATAAGGCCGGAATTGCCAGAACCTTTCAGAACATCCGTCTGTTTGACAAGCTTTCTGTAGAAGATAATGTGAAAATCGGTCTTCACAATCAGTTGAAATATTCCACTGCCAGCGGTATTTTTCGTTTTCCAATCTACTGGAAAAAGGAAAAGGAAGCGCACGAGAGGGCAATGGAGCTTTTGGATATTTTCGGTATGCAGGACCTTGCCGACCACACGGCCGGAAGTCTTCCATACGGTGCACAGCGTCGTCTTGAGATTGTACGTGCACTGGCAACCAATCCGAAGATTCTGCTTCTGGATGAGCCGGCAGCAGGAATGAACCCTTCGGAAACTGCAGAGCTGATGGAGAATATCCGCAAGATTCGTGATACATTCCAGATTGCAATTCTTTTGATTGAGCATGACATGAATCTTGTTATGGGTATTTGTGAGGGGATTGCGGTACTTAATTTTGGTAAAATCATTGCCAAGGGTACGCCGGAAGAAATCCAGGCTAATCCGCAGGTTATTGAGGCATATCTCGGTAAGAAAAAGGAGGACTAGGCGATGGCAATGCTTGAAGTGAGCGGAATTAATGTATATTATGGCAGCATTCACGCAATTAAGGATGTCAGCTTTCAGGTAGAAGAGGGCGAGATTATTTCCTTAATCGGCGCGAACGGAGCAGGAAAGACGACGATACTTCAGACGGTTTCCGGTCTGTTAAAGAGCAATACAGGTTCCATTATGTTTCAGAATGAGAATCTGATGCATATTCCTGCCCATAAGATTGTAAGTAAGGGTTTAGCACAGGTGCCGGAAGGACGTCGTGTGTTTTTACAGATGTCAGTAATGGAGAATCTTGAGCTGGGTGCTTACACACAGCCGAAGTCAACCATAGCAAACAATCTGGAGGTTATTTTTGAGCATTTCCCACGTCTTAAGGAGCGTAGAAGACAGGTTGCGGGAACGTTATCCGGTGGTGAGCAGCAGATGCTTGCAATGGGACGTGCCATGATGTCGAACCCGAAGCTATTGATGCTTGATGAGCCGTCCATGGGACTTGCACCGATTCTGGTTGAGGAGATTTTTAAGATTATTCAGTCGCTAAATAAGGCAGGCGTAACGATTCTTCTGGTAGAGCAGAATGCACAGATGGCACTTTCCATTGCAAACCGCGGTTATGTACTGGAAACGGGAAAAGTGGTCCTTTCCGCAGACGCAAAGAGTCTCTTAAATGATGATTCGGTAAGAAAAGCATATCTGGGAGCGTAATCCCAAAAAGGAGAGAGAAGATGGAGCATATTGTTATTACAATTGCAAGAGGCTATGGAAGTGGTGGTCGTACGATTGGAAAAATGCTGGCAGAGGAGTTGGGTATTCCGTATTATGACAGGGAGCTGATGCGTCTCGCTTCGGATGAGAGCGGTATCAACGAAGAGCTGTTTGCAAAGGCAGATGAAAAGCTGAAGCAGAGCTTGTTGTATAAATTCTCCCGTAAGGAGTATAAAGGGGAGCTGATTCCGCCGGACCGTGAGGACTTCGTTTCCAATGATAACCTGTTTAACTACCAGGCTAAGGTGATTCGTGATCTTGCGGAAGCGGGTCCGTGTGTGATTATCGGACGCTGTGCAGACTTTGTACTGAAGGATATGGAGAATGTTCTTCGTCTGTACATCCATGCACCGCTTGAGGATTGTGTGGAGCGTGTCAGAGGAATCCTGCATGGAAATGACAGGGAGCTTGAGCGGCAGATTATTGCAATTGATAAGCGCCGGGCTGCGTATTACAAGTATTATACCGGACGGGAGTGGACAAATGCAGGTAATTATGACCTCTGTCTGAATACAGGTCATATGGATTATCCGACCTGCGTTGAAATCGCAAAATCCTTTATTGAGATTCGCAAGGGAAAATAAACAGGAGTGCTTCAAACAAAAATCAAGCCGTCAGGGGAACCTGACGGCTTTTGTCGATTAGGCTTAGATTGCTCTGGTAGCTTCGGCAAGCCACCTGCCTTCTTCCTCCGTCATGTACGGAAGCAGTGTTTCGTATACCTGTTTGTGATATTCGTTTAAAAGGCTGCGTTCCTTTGCGGTCATTTCTTCCGGAAGGACAGCATCCAGGTCAATCGGCGTCATCGTCAGAGTGGTGAAATACATAAACTGACCGTATTCATTCTTTTCTCCCTTACGGCAGACCAGTTCGTTCTCGATGCGGATTCCGTGGCTGTTTTCTACATAAACGCCCGGCTCATCCGTGGTTACCATGCCTTCCTCGAGAATACAGCTGTCACTGCGCTCCGGAACAATGCGCCAACGGAAGCCATTCGGGGCTTCATGCACATTGAGAAGATAACCAACGCCGTGACCGGTACCACAACGGTAATCCAGTCCCATCTGCCAGAGAGGTCCACGGGCGAGGATATCTAAGTTTACCCCACGACAGCCATAAAGAAAGTGGGCATCGGAAAGATTTAACATACCACGAAGAACTGCGGTATAATGCTGCTTCCAAAGCTGTGGAAGCTCACCGAGTACATAGGTACGGGTAACATCAGTGGTGCCCTCGTAGTACTGGCCACCGGAGTCTACAAGTAAAAATCCCTTTGGCTCAAGCACGGCAAAGCTGTCCTCGGTAGCAGAATAGTGCATCATTGCAGCATTGGCATTGTATGCGGAAATCGTTTCAAAGCTTGGCTCTAAGAAACCATCCAGACTCTCCCGGAGCTTTAACAGATGTTTTGCTGCGGAAAGCTCGGTAATGGTTTCCTTTCCGATGTTTTTCTTTAGCCAGTACATGAATCTGGTTGTTGCGATACCGTCTTTTATGTGTGCTTTTGCAAGGTTGTCAAGCTCGGTTTCGTTTTTGATTGCTTTTGCCAGCTGAATCGGTCCGGTAGCATCGATAATCGTGACAGACTCCGGAAGGGATGCGCACAGTGCGTAGTTGACGCGCCGGGTATCCAGAAGAACCGTGGCGGCAGAAAGCACCTTCAGGTCCCGGTAAATGGCATCGTAAGGGCGAACTGTAACATGCTCGGAAGCAAGTGCGTCAGAAAGCTCGCCGGTTACTGCAGAGGAGGAGACATAAAGAAATGCTTCCTCCTGAGTAATCAGGGCATAAGCGAGTACTACCGGATTGCAGACCACGTCAGTTCCGCGGATATTAAACAGCCATGCGATTTCATCCAGAGAAGAAATCAGGTAGGCCTCTGCCTCCATGGAAGGCTTCCCGTCATCAGATACACGCGTTTGCTTCTGATAAAGAGCGGTCGGTGAAATCTTTTTCATGGATTTTCGCAGCTCGGAAAGCTTTGTGACGGTGTTCTTTCCGCTATAGCAGTCAGCAAGACGGTATGCCGGATGGGAAACCAGAGCCGGACGGTCCGGCCAAAGAGCCACAGGCAAATCAACATCAAAACGGAAGGTAACATCGGCAGAACTGAGCTTTTTTTTGAGCTGTTCTAAAAAGGCAAAGGAGAGAAGACGCCCGTCAAAACCCAAAGTGCCTCCGTCCTTAAGCAGCTCGCAGAGCTTTTCTTCCGGTGTCGGAACACCTTCCATACCACTGCGATACAGTGTGATTCCGGAACCGGCCAGTTCGTTTTCTGCCTGAATAAAGTACCGTCCGTCCGTAAACAGACCTGCCTCGTCTGCCGTAACGTACAGACAGCCTGCGGAGCCGGTAAAGCCGGACAAATAAGCGCGAAGTTTAAAATAGTCGCTGATGTATTCCGAACCGTGGAAATCTGCGGTCGGAACAAAATAAACTGTAATGTTTTCCTGCGCCATGTAGTTGCGAAGCGCAAGAATACGAGATGCATATAAGTTCATGTGTTCCTTTCTGAAAGCAAATGCTTTCTATGTCATAGTGCTTCTATTTTATCACAGATTTCTCTTTTCGAAAAGGGAATTCTGTGATAAAATAGAACATGGTTCTGACATAAAACAGACATAGTTGCCTGCTATAGTAATAGATAATTACGAAAGAAGGAGAGGGTATGTATGTTTGTACCGGGTGGAAAAATGAAACCGATTAAGAAAAGCCAAATCGTTATGTTGCTTTTGTTTCCACTTTCTGTTCTGATACTCAGGCTTGCAAAAACGAACCGGTTTTTTGCAGAGGAGATTATGGCAAAGCGTGTCTATAAGGTGCTTTCAATCGGGATTTCGGCGATTACCCGTTGGGTTCCGTTTTCTCTTGCAGAGCTTTTGGCGGTTTTGTCGCCGTTTCTGCTTCTGTCCTTTCTGATTTGCCTTTTTGTGAAGCTTAAGAAGAATAAGGAGCAGCGGTTTGTTCGTTCCATGCAGGCGGTGATTCAGCTGGCCTGTGTTGCTTCCGTTATTTTTTTTCTGTATGTGATTGGCTGCGGAGTAAATTATCACCGCGTCAGTATTTCGGAATATTGCGGACTTACCGTAAGAGAATCCTCGAAGGAGGAGCTGTACGGGCTTTGCGAGGAGCTTGCGGGGGAGGCCTCTGCTCTACGGGCAGAGCTTGCGGATTACGAGGATGAGAAGGGGGTGCTGCAAAACCCGATGTCAAAACGGGAGCTCGGAAGGCTTGTGCGGGACTCTTATACGGAGCTTTCGAAAAAGCTTCCGGTATTGTCGGGCTGGTATCCTGCGCCTAAAGGAATCTTTTTTTCCAGAGCCTATTCGGCAATGGAGCTTACCGGTGTTTTTACCTGCTGGACAATGGAGGCAAACGTTAACACCGATATTTCGGATTATGCCATAGCGTATACAATGGCACATGAGCTGGGACATCTGCACGGATTTATGCGGGAGGAGGAGGCGAATTTCCTTTCCTGTCTTGCCTGCAGGGAGTCAGATTCTTTGTTTGTGCGTTACAGCGGAACGATACTTGCACTGATTTACTGTGGGAATGCGCTTGCAGCTCAGGATATGGAGCTTTACGGAAAGCTCTGGCAGCAGTATGATGCCGGAATCCTGCGGGATTTTGCGGCGAATGCGGAATACTGGAAGCAGTTTGAGGATACGGTCATCAGCAATACTGCCGATAAGGTCAACGATACCTACCTGAAGGCAAATGAGCAGGAGGATGGTGTGAAAAGCTATGGAAGGGTAGTGGATCTGCTGCTTGCGGATTACCGCAGCCGGCACGGTCTGGAGTGAGAAAAGGAGAGGGCATGTCAGAGGACGACAGATTAAATGATAAAGATATCCGACGTGCGATATTTCAGTGCTTTTCCGGCAATTCCGAAGCACAGAGAATCATTGAGGAGTTTCCGATGGGAGACAGCAGAGCGGATATGCTTCTGATTACCCGGACGAAGCTGATTGGAATGGAAATCAAAAGCGACAGGGATACCTTTGTTCGACTTGGCCGGCAAGTAAAGGATTATGAGCGCTTTTTTGATTACAATTATCTTGTTGTCGGTACATATCATGTGGAAGAGGCAATGCGTACGGTGCCGAAGCACTGGGGAATCTATGAGGTTTATGAAGGAGAGAACGGCCGGTATGTGCTGGAATGCGTGCGTGAGGCAGGTCTGTCCTTAAAGGAGAATCTGGAAGAGAAGCTGTATCTTCTCTGGAGGAATGAATTGATGGATATTATTCGTGATTACCGGCTGTCTGCACACCGGCTTTATCGAAAGGATAAGATGATTGCTAAAATCATGCGCGGATTATCCGGAGCAGTCATTCAGGGTCTGGTTTGTGACGCGCTGCTGAGAAGAGATTATTCAAAATACAAGGAAGCAGACCGTTAGCTACATCTGCTTTCTCACAATATCATATTCGTTATCAAAACGATAATACGGGCATTCCTTTACGGTGCCGGAAACGAGGCGGGAATAGTCGTCTTCGTCCATGGTTCCGGCCATGCATACATATTCCTCGTAATCTTCATCATAACGGTAATTGCTGCAGGTGTCGCAGTTGTACTGGATACTCATAAGCACCTCCAAGGCTTTTTCGCCAGTTTATCACAGTTTTCCGGGAAATGCAAGGAATGCTTTGAAAAGAAAGGGTTAAACATGCAGCAGAAGAGTTTTTTTGCAAGATTTTTTGGACATTTACATACGATTAATACACATAAGCGAACGGTAATGAAGCACTGCTTCAAAATCGGTTTGTATAAGCGGGGCCTGCTTCATGACATGTCGAAGTATTCTCCGAGCGAATTTTTTGTAGGAGTAAAATATTTTCGCGGAGATATCAGCCCGAATAATGTGCAACGTGAAAAAGAGGGTGTTGCTGCGGCATGGCTGCACCACAAAGGGCGGAATAAGCATCATTATGAATACTGGATTGATTATAAAAAGGATGCGGAGTGTGAGCTGGCCGGAATGAAGATGCCGACAGAATACGTTCTGGAGATGTTCTGCGACCGTGTGGCAGCAAGTAAGGTATACAAAAAGGACGCCTATTCGCCGAAGGAGACTCAGATTTATTATCGTCGCGGTGAATGGAAGCATCTCAAGCATCCGGAGACCGCTAAAATGCAAGAGGAGCGTATGGTCAAGCTCTCGGAGAAGGGAGAAGAGGCAACCTTAG
>CALZBV010000118.1 GCA_945622055.1 uncultured Clostridia bacterium | reverse complement strand
ATGGGATGATATTGAAGAATCGCCTTTGAGGTGCTTTGAGATTGCAAATGCAGCGAATGCGGCAGGAGGTCGCGATTTTAATGAGAAGGCGCAGAGATATGCCAGAGAGCATGGAATTCACGGAACCGGTGGTTCGGATGCACATGGAAGGGTGCAGCTGCGTGGCGGAATGATTTTTACGGAGAAATGGAAGGATATCGGTGATTTCATCGAAGCGGTGCGAAACGGCAGCGGCTACCGGGTGATTACCGAGTTTGTGGAAAGGTAATAAAGATGAGTGTTTTCATGCAAATGAATCGACATAGAAAAAAATTTGTCGGATACCTGAAAAAAATCAGAAGGGGTATCCTTCAGAGAAAACGTTATCTCACCTATTACGAGAAAGAACCGGTGAATCCGTCCCTCGTTTTGCTGGAGTCCCAGCACGGACGGACCCTGGACGGGAATGTATATGCGGTGCTTGCGGAGCTTTGCAGAGATGAGGCATATCGCGGGTTTACCCTGTATGTTTCCGCAGAAGCCGGAAAGGTCCGGCAGTTTCAGAAGCTGCTTCGGAAGAACAATCTTACCCGCGCACAGGTGGTAAAGCGCGGAACAAACCGGTATTTTAAGCTGCTTGCAACGGCGGGATATCTGGTGAATGATAACACGTTTATCTATTGCTTTATTAAGCGCAAGGAGCAGGTTTATTTAAATACCTGGCATGGAACCCCGTTAAAAACGCTCGGCAGAAGCAGCAAATCGGAATACTGGTCCATCGGAAATGCCCAAAAGACATTCCTTGATGCAGACTATGTGCTGTATCCGAATGAGTTTACGATGGAGCATATGGTAGAGGATTACATGGTTGGCAACATCGGCCGGTTTACGCCGCTTCTTTCCGGTTATCCGAGAAATACTGTCTTTTTTGACCGGCAGGCGGGAGAGACGCTTCGCAGAAAATATATTCCGGAGGGGAAAACAGCGTATGCGTATTTGCCGACCTGGCGCGGAACGATAGGTGCGGTATCGAGCGAGGAACAGGATGAGCGGCTTTCCGCGTATTTTCGTGAGCTGGACGAAAAGCTTGCGGACGATATTCTGATTTATGTGAAAATGCATACGGTCAGTGCATCCAATATTTCCCTCACGGGCTACCGGCACATTCTTCCGTTTCCGAAGGTGGAAACCTATGAATTTCTGAATGCGGTGGATGGTCTGATTACGGATTATTCCAGTGTGTTTTTTGATTTTGCGGTCAGTCGCAAGAAAATTGTGCTGTTTCCCTATGATCTGGAAGAGTATGAGGCGGAGCGCGGCTTTTATTTTCCGCTTTCCGAGCTTCCGTTTCCGCAGGTTTTTGATACGGATGCGCTTGCCGGGGAGCTGTCCCGGGAGAAAGCGTATGATGACAGGGCGTTTTTGGAACGCTTCTGCGCTTATGACAGCCCGGAGGCCACGAAGCTGCTTTGCCGTCATGTGTTCTTAAAGGAGGCGTCGGTAAAGGAGGTACCGCTTCCGTACAACGGAAAGGAAAATGTTCTGTTGTACTGCGGAGACTTGGCCTTAAACGGCGTGACGGTTTCGATTCAGAACCTGCTTGCCAATGTGGATGTAACCTCAAAAAATTATATCATTCTTGTAAAAACAAGTGATGTAAGAAGAAACGCATTTCGTCTGCTGGAGTTTCCGAAGGGGGTTACTTATCTCGGATTTTCTAACTGTATGAGCTTAAATGTGCCGGATACACTTCGGTATAAGCTTTTTACAAAAAAACACCCGGTCGGAAGCTATGAGAAGCTGCGTCCGGTATTGGCAAGGCTTGCAAAGCACGATTATGAGCGAATTGGTGGCCGAACAAGAATTAATACGGCCATTCATTTTAACGGTTATGCAAATCACATTACGCTTGTGCTGGGCGAGTTCCCGTGTCGTCGTGTTATTTATGCACACAGTGACATGGATGCTGAGCTGAACACGAGAATTTCCATGAAACGGGAGATTCTCTGTAATGCGTACCGTACGTATGATGCAGTGGCAGTCGTTACGGAGGATTTGATTCCGGCGACCGAAAAGGTTGCGCACTTTTGCACCGTTTACGGACATGAGCCGAATATTTGTGTTGTAAAGAATGTTATCAATTATCGGAGAATCATGGAACTTGGGGCACAGGAATTTGTGGCAGATGAGCAGACAAAAATCTCTATTCCAAAGGAGCGGCTTCAGGAAATTTTGGCATCGGATGCACAAAAGCTGATTACAATTGGCCGTTTCTCTCCGGAAAAGGGGCATATGCGTCTGATGGAGCAATTTGCAAAGCTACTGCCGACGCATCCGGATACGTACCTGATTATTCTCGGAAGCCGCGGTGTTTTGTACCGCGAAACGCTTGAGAGGGCAGAACAGCTTTCCCTTGGGGAGCATCTGATTATTATTCATTATCTTTCCAATCCGTATGCCCTGCTTCGCCAGTGTCAGTATTTTGTGTTTCCGTCATTTTACGAGGGCTTTGGTCTGGTGCTTGCGGAGGCGGATATTTTGGGCGTGCCGTGTATTTCCACAGATATTCTCGGACCGAAGCGTTTTATGGAGAAATACGGCGGCAGACTTGTAGAAAACAGTGATGCCGGTGTGTATGAGGCATTGCGCCAGTGCATGGAAAAGGAATTTGATTCGCTTTTAACCGTAGATTATGAGGCATATAACCGCGAGGCGGTGGAAGCGTTTTTTAAGTGTATCAGTTGCCAGTAAGGCAAAATGGGAAGCAGAAGGTCTTTCCAGGGAACCGGAGGAAAAGATGAGCTTTTGGAAAAATAGAAAAAAAAGGAAGGCAGAACGTCGTGCAAAACGTTTGGAGAAGGGCGGATTCTGGATAAAGTACTATCGCTTATCCGACCGGCTGAGGGGGAGAAGACGATATGCCATGAAATGTATGGAGTGTCCGATTGACCCGAACCTGATTGTGTTTGAAGCATTCCAGGGAAAGCATTATACATGCAGTCCGAAGGCATTATACGAGGAAATGCTTCAGGATCCGGCCTATGCGGGCTACCGCTTTATCTGGTCATTTGTGAACTGCAGAAAGCATAAATATCTGACACGCAATAAAAGACTTACCCTTGTGAAGCGCGGAAGCCAGAAGTATTACGAGGCAATGGCGACGGCAAAGTACCGTATTACGAATTCCACGAATCCTGCAACGGTCCCGGTACGAAAAGGACAGATATATATCCAGACCTGGCACGGAACACCGTTAAAGCGCCTCGGACTCGACATTGAGCGGGACGGCAATGCTGCGCAAAGCTTAAAGGAAATACATGACCTTTACCGGAAGGAGGCAAGGCAGTTTACCTACCTGCTTTCTCCGTCCGCATACACAACGGAAAAGCTGTCAACCGCATTCGGACTGACAAAGGAAGAACAGCAGAAAAAGATTGTGGAGCTCGGTTATCCGCGGAATGTTGCTTTGTTTACCTCTACCCCGGAAACGGTGGCGGAGCTTCGTGAGTTTTATAAAATTCCGGAGGGAAAGAAGGTCATTTTATATGCACCGACGTTTCGGGAGGCTGACTATAAGTACGGAAAGGGCTTTACCTACCAGATTATGTTGGATGTAGAGCGACTCAGAGAAAGGTTCGGTGACCGTGCGGTTGTGATTATGCGGACGCATTATCTCGCAAACGCGCAGTTTGATTATGAAAAATACGAAGGTTTTCTGATTAAGGCAACCGGAGTGGCGGACATCAACCGTCTGTATCTGGTCAGTGACCTTCTGATTACGGATTATTCCAGTGTTATGTTCGACTTTTCGATTCTGCGCCGCCCGATGATTTTTTATATGTATGACGAGGAGCAGTACCGCGGAGAGCTAAGAGATTTCTACATCGAACCGGATATCCTTCCGGGACCGGTTGTAACGACGCAGGATGCACTGGAAGAGGAGATTGAGAAGGCTCTTTCCGAACCATTTGTATGTGATGAACGCTATGAGGCCTTTCGTGAGAGGTTTACGTATCTGGATGATGCGGATGCAGCAAAACGTGTACTTGCCGCAACGATTGCCCCGCAGCCTAAGCCGCTTCCGGTACCGAACAGGCTTCTTCGCTACAGAAAACGTCAAAAGCGTGTCTCGGAATACAATCAAATCAAAAAGAAGATTTCAAACGGCATATTGAAGCAGAAGGTTTATACACGTTATCTTGGTCTGCCATTGAACAAAAATGTAATTTTACTTGAGTCCCAGCATGGAAAGGCAATGGACGGTAATATTTTTGCACTTCTTTCTGAGCTTGCAAAGGGAGAGGCCTACAGAGACTATACACTTTATCTGACCTCGGCGGCAGGTAAGACAGCGCAGTACAAAAAGCAGCTTCATGCGCGCGGAATGGATAAGGTTAAGGTGGTACAAAGAGCGACCCTGAAGTATTTTAAGGTGCTTGCAACCGCAAAATATCTGATTAACGATAATACCTTTATCTATAATTTCGTGAAGCGCGAGGGCCAGGTTTATTTGAATACCTGGCACGGAACACCGCTTAAGACACTCGGAAAAAGGATTAAGTCAGAGGCACACGCCATCGGAAATACGCAGAAGAATTTTCTTGCGTCTGATTATCTGCTGTATCCGAATGAGTTTACCATGAATCATATGGTGGAAGATTACATGCTGGATAATATTGGAACCGGTAAAATCTGGCTGGCAGGTTATCCGAGAAATGCGATATTCTTTGATGAAAGGAACAGGAAGCAGATAAGAGAGAGGTATCAGCTTGAGGGAAAGCAGGTCTTTGCATTTCTGCCGACCTGGCGAGGGACGATTGGCAAGGTAACCGGAGCCGCACAGGTGCAGCAGCTCGTGGAGTATCTGGCAGAGCTGGATTCGGAGCTGCCGGATGACTATGTACTGTTTGTAAAGCTTCACACGGTCAGCACCGGAAATCTTTCGGTAGACGAGTTCACACATATCCGCCTGTTCCCGGAGGATTGTGAAACGTATGAGTTTTTAAATGCAACAGACGGATTGATTACGGACTATTCCAGTGTGTTTTTTGATTATGCGGTTACACGCCGTAAGATTATTCTGTTTACGTATGACGAGGAAGAATATGAAGCCGCCCGCGGATTTTACTTTCCTCTTTCCGAGCTTCCTTTCCCGCAGGCCAAGACCGCAGAAGAGCTGCTTCGTTTCATGAAGCTGGAAAAGAGCTATGATGATACAAAGTTTCTGCGTACGTATTGCGCATACGAACGTCCGGATATATCTGCTTCCATCTGTAGAAAGCTGCTGTTTGGCGGTGATGAGGGCATAAAGGTTTATGACATTCCGGACAATGGAAAGAAGAATGTGGTTATTTTCGGCGGTGCATTATATGAGAACGGCATTACTACGTCGTTGTTTAATCTTTTGTCACAGGTTGATAAAGAGAAGTACAATTATACGCTTCTCTATAAGATGGATGACATGAAAAAGCACCCGAAGATGCTGGAGCGTATTCCGGAGGAGGTTCATACATTGGGCTTTTCTAATGGAATCAGCATCGGGGTCTGGGACAGTGTACTGTATAAGCTATGGACTAAGAAGGGCATAATTTCTTATCGTATCATGGAACCGATTCTGGATAAAATGGCAAAAAATGATTCTGTACGAATTTTTTCCGGCTGCAGGGTGGACAAGCTGATTCATTTCAGCGGATATTCCAATGACATGACAACGATTTTCAGGGGATTGTCCTGCAACAAGACAATCTGTGTTCATAGTGATATGGAGCGGGAAATCAGCGGAAGAGGACTGATACGGAGTGAAATTCTGACAAGAGCATACCAGGAATATGACAGTGTTGCTATTGTTACGGAAAGCATCCGGTATATTGTGGAGCGGATTGCCGGGAAGCTGCCCTCCCGTACAGGGCGTACACCGGACATTCGTGTCATGAAAAACATGATAGATTACCGGAGAGTTCTGGAGCTTTCTGAACAGGAGATGAAGCCTGACCTTACGACACAGTGTAATGTTTCCTGGGAACGTCTTGAGAAGATACTGGACAGTGATGCAACCAAGTTTATTAATATCGGACGTTTTTCCGAAGAAAAGGGACATCGGAGACTTCTGGACGCATTTGACCGGATTCATGCCGAGTATCCGGACACATATCTGATTATCATCGGAGGCAGGGGAGTTTTGTATGAGGATACCCTGCATCATGCACAGGAGCTTGCTTCCTATGACCATATTATCATCATTCTCTACATGTCCAATCCGTATGCGTTGTTAAAGCGTTGTGACTACTTTATTTTTTCTTCGTTTTACGAAGGCTTTGGATTGGTGCTTTGTGAGGCGGACCTGTGTGGCGTACGCTGCGTATCAACGGATATTGATGGCCCGCGTCTGTTCATGCAAAAGTATGGCGGTCATCTGGTGGAAAACAGCGAGCAGGGTGTGTATGACGGAATGCTGTCCTGTCTTAAGGGTGAGGTTGCGAACCTGCTGACAGTTGACTACGCGGAGTATAATAGAGAGGCAGTGGAGCAGTTTGAAAGTCTGCTTCCGAAAATATAAGAGCTGCGTATGCCTGCGCGGGCTCTGAACTTTATTTGGAGGATACTGGAATGAAAAAGGTCATTACCTATGGAACCTATGATTTACTGCATGTCGGTCACATAAACCTGTTGCGCCGCGCAAGGGCGCTCGGGGATTATCTTGTAGTTGTTCTTTCCACAGATGAATTTAATGCGGTAAAGCATAAGACGGCATATCACCCGTACGAAGCAAGAAAGACGATTTTGGAGGCAATCCGTTACGTGGATGAGGTGATTCCTGAGTATAACTGGGAGCAGAAAATACAGGATGTTGTGGATAACGAAATTGATGTGTTCGTTATGGGCGATGACTGGAAGGGGCAGTTTGATTTTCTGAAGGATTACTGCGAGGTTGTGTATTTGCCACGTACGGAGGGAATCTCTACAACGAAGATTAAAAAGGATTTGAATGGTGACAAAAAAATAGATTGAATACATGTATACAATCTATTGACAACTGCGCCGGAATCGGGTATAGTAGGGTAAAATAACAGTTACGATATGAAGGCACAGGCGAAGACTGCGGGAGTGGTTGGAACAGGTGCGGAAGGAGAACCTATGAAAGAGCCGTTTGTAACAAAAGAAAAACTGGAAGAGATTGCGAAAACCTATCCTACGCCATTTCATTTGTATGATGAGAAGGGCATCCGGGAGAATGCCAGAAAGCTAAAGGCTGCATTTTCCTGGAACAAGGGGTACAAGGAGTATTTTGCGGTAAAGGCAACGCCGAATCCGTTTATCTTAAAGGTTTTGGAGGAAGAAGGCTGCGGAACTGACTGTTCTTCCCTGACGGAGCTTTTAATGTCGGAAAAGGTGGGCATTGTGGGACAGAACATTATGTTTTCCTCCAATGAAACCCCGGCCGGTGAGTTTACGAAGGCGAAGGAGCTTGGTGCAATTATTAACCTGGATGATTTCACAATGATTGATTTTATCGAGAAGGAGTGCGGTATTCCGGAGACGATTTGCTGTCGTTATAATCCGGGCGGAGTTTATGAGGTCAGCAATGGCATTATGGATAACCCGGGTGATGCAAAGTACGGAATGACGAAGCCACAGCTTATGGAGGCATTTCGTATTTTAAAGAGCAAGGGCGTAAAGCGCTTTGGTATTCATTCCTTCCTGGTAAGTAATACGGTAACGAATGATTATTATCCGACGCTTGCAAAGACATTGTTCGAGCTTGCGGTTGAAGTAAAGCAGGAGACCGGCGTAAGCGTGTCCTTTATTAACCTTTCCGGTGGTGTCGGTATCCCGTATCGTCCGGAGCAGAAAGCAAATGATATTGC
>CALZBV010000117.1 GCA_945622055.1 uncultured Clostridia bacterium | reverse complement strand
GAATAAGTCCGGAGGATGTCCTTACAGAGTTTTCGTCGCAAAAGGCAGCGGCTTCTTATGGTGCAACGCCATGTGAGTTTTGTCTTTTGTGGGAATCGGAGGAGGATGTGAGCAGATGAAAAAAGGAGAGTTGGGAACATGAAGAGAGAGGTGTTTTGTTTTCTATTGCTGTTGTTGACTGCAACCATGTTTTTTTCGGGATGTGGTGGATGTAATAAGAAGAGGACGCCAGTGTCCTCAGAAGAGATTACACTGACACCACCGGCTGATTTGACGGAAAAAATGCCAACCAAGCAACCGGAGCTGTCTGAAAATGCAATGGTTACCGGAAGGGTTGAGCCTACTGTTGCACCGGAGGTAACTAAGACACCGGGAGTCACCTCAAAGCCGGAGACGGAGGTAACAAAAGGGGGAGAAATACCAACCGTTACCGTGACTCCGGGACCAGAAGTCGTTGAGATAACGAGAATACCTGCGCCTACAGTGACTCAGCATCCTAAAGAGAAGATAACTCCTACGGAAAAACCGAAGACTACGAGTGTACCGGAAGCTACGAAGATGCCTGTAAATACAGAAAATCCACTACCCACTGCGACACCGGCACCACAATATTTAAGTTGGGAGAGGCTGGCTGCTTTGGTAACGGAAGCTTTGGAGTTACATGTCGAGGGAAAATCTGATCTTGAGCTGTTGTCATTAGCAGGGTTGTTAAATAAGGAACGGATGAAGCAAAGAAAGCTGCCGGAAAAACTGGATGCATATCTCATTTTATATCAGCTGGCACTGAAGAACGGAGAAGCACCGGATTCGTTGCTTGAGGAAACCGTAAAGCAGGAAAAACGGCTGACTGATTTAAGCGGGTATAGCCGGGAAGAGACAGAGGCGGTCTATTTCTTATACACAAAGGGAATTGCGGAGGGAAGCTCTGATGGTCTGTATTCCGGGACAAGAAGCATGAACGGAAGGGACAGAATTACGGAAGAGGAGTTTTTAGGTTACATAAACCGGTTGATTGGTCGCAAAGAACGTCGGAGCCTGACAAAGGACGGACAACTGATTCGAACGGTGAATCTGCCGGAGTTTGCGGAGTACTATTCGTATATTCTGGAGGATTATCCGAATGCATTTTATGAGTGGGAGTTTCAGTTTATGAAATCAGTGGGAGATTATGTTCCGGTTTATGTGGCTCCCAAAGAGCTTGTGGATTCTGAGAAAAGACTTCGGGGATTTTCGTATGGGGAGATACTGAAAAGTTTTGGAAAAGACTATACAGAATTTGTAAAAGATTACCTTTTTCATACCTTTAATGTAGATTATCGAAGGACTCCGGGGGATAGGGACTGGTATGGGTATATGTATGAGAACAATGCAGGAACGGTTAGCTTTGCGGGGATGAATGGTCCGGAGTATCTGAAGTTTCGAATCAACCAGTATCTTTCTGATATACAGGACAATCATACTGTTTTGGAATGTGATTTTGTGGCAACGGATCCTTCCACTGTATATACTTCGGGAGGAGAATGGTATGTACGCTGTTATATGCATTATCGTATTGTGTCGGCAGATTCCACGGAGCTTGTAGATTTTTATCGCGGGCAGGTGGAATTTTCAGAAACATTTGTGGGAGATTATCAAAATGTTATCCCGGGAGAGTGGAGAGACGGGTATCTGGATGTGATAATTCGTCCGGAGCCGGATGTTGGAAAGGTTACAGTAAGGGAAGTATATCTTAGCGACTACGCATATTTCACGCGTGTGAAAAAGAGAAAGTAAGGGGACAAAATGCGAAAAGAAAAAGGGAGATTTTTTTTGATTTGCGGATTGCTTGCCTGGCTCCTTCTTCTTTTGGAATCCATTGCGGCTTTCCCAATGATGGCAGCAGAGGCAGTATCTTATGGAAATGGCAGAATTGATACGGTAAACAATGTGTATCAAATCGATATGAAGGAGGATAATACACTTACGGTTTCTGCTTCCTATTACAGTAATCCGAATGTTCTGGTGTCGTATCATACAGAATATTTGTGCATTACGAAGAACAGAACACATGGTACTCCGAGATCCGGAAGCTCACCCTATAAGACCTTTTATGTTGGAAACCATAATATTCAGGTTTATGGCTCGGTGTCTTATGACACCTTTGAGGTACCTGCGGATGAATTTGTTTCAGCGATACGGGAGTGGTTTACGACAGAGGAACTGACTGCTCCGGAGGGAGTTACTGTTTATCTGAACGATTTGTATGTGAAAAAGACGCGTTCTTCTGCAGGCGGGGACTGGGTGTTTCACCGTGAGGGCAGGCTGTATGATACGTTGGATTCGATTCGGAATGCTGCCTCCTGGAGCACGGAAACCTATGAAAAATTTGCCGATTATTTTGATGCGGCAGTTACTGTATATTTTAATGAAACGTCATATGAAATTCGGTATGCATTCAGCGGGCCGGATGGAAATTGCATCGAAGCAACGGAAAAAGTAGTTTCGGGGAATGGGATAAGTGGGGATCAGATTTCGGTTACTGTTCCAACGACTGTCTCAAAAGATGGGGTAGCATTTTCCTATGCCAATAAGTACCGGATAACACAGAGTACAGACATTCCGGAGTTTACCTCCTTTGTTGAGGGAAAGATGCCCGGAGTGATTGAGCTTAATGGTAAAACTACAGTTTTATGGATTCTTTATGAAAATGCTATAGGACCTTCTCCGGGAGTGCCAACCGGAGGGATAAGCCCTGCTCCGACGAAACAGCCGGAACTATCGGTAACGCCCATGTTGACCGGAACACCGAAGCTGACCGGAACGCCAAAGCTGACCGGAACACCGAAGCTGACCGGAACACCGAAGCTGACCGGAACACCGAAGCTGACCGGAACACCAAAGCTGACCGGAACGCCCAAACCGGTTACGCCAACGATGACTCCGACAACGGAACCGACCAAAGCACCAGTTCCGAATGAGAACTATTCCGGGTGGGAGTATTATTTTACAACAGAGGAAGGGTATACGCTGGAGAGTATCCAGAATGCTTCCATGAAGTATCAGCTGGCATTCAGCATCGGAGGCTCCGAGCTTTGCAATAATAAAATGCTTTGCAGAACACAGGATTACCAGATAGGAGAGGATAGCTTTGGAAACCGGTGGTTTTTCATTTCGGATGGGGAGGATGCAACGTATGTTCATCCGTATCTGTATCAGGGAAATGATGCGACTGAGGCGACAGGAATATCAAAAATACAAGAGCTTGTGTTTCCGGAAAAACTGGTATCAAAGGGAAAAACATATTGGGTCCGTTCCATCGGCGGAGGGACGGAACGGTACCATGATTTTGATAAGGGAACACCGGTAAATGAAAGCGTCTGCATTGAAAGCTGGGACTACGGGACAGTCTATGGAGAGTATTTCAAATACCTTTTTTCTTACAGTGGAACCGCACAGAGAGCATTGGAGTGGAAGGCAAGCTATCAGTATGGTGTGCTTGGGACAGGAAAGCTGCGAAGTTCTTACGAGGATATATCGTATGTCGGTTCTGCATATCATTCCTCCGTCAACTTACGAAATTACACGGTTTATAATACGACGCTTCGGAGCATAACGATACCGGATACGGTACACACCATTCTTCGCGGGGCATTTTACGGATGTCAGGCACTTGCTGAAATTCATGGTGGAAACGGACTTCTGGTAATCGAGGAGGAGGCATTTTGCGGAGGCGAAAGCACTTTGTGTAAACTGAGCAGGGTACAGACGATAGGTGCAGATAAGCTTTTGCAATACTTCTACTATAATGAAAGCTTTTCACAGAATGAAAAGACGCCGGTGATGAGAAAATGGGAAGCGCAGGCTGCACTAAAAGGGGAAATGTTTTTTCCGAAGCAGGAGGATGTGTCGGGATTAAGGGAAATCGGAGTACGTGCCTTTGCTTATCACCCAAATTTACACGAGGTTTGCCTGGGAGAAAGTGTTTCAAAGGTTTCCTGCTTTGCATTTGCGTATGATAATCTTCCTTTCATCAGAGTACGAAACAATGAACTGCTGATTGAAGAGGCACCCTCCGGACAGGAAACGAGCGGTCATCTTACGTTGAGTCAGTCGATACGGTTTGATGGAAGTTATTTTTCAACACGTGCAGATGAAATAAGGAAAAAAGCGGAACAAAGCTCGGCTGTCTCATTGAAAGCATTGAAAGAAGGGCAAAAAAACTGGCAAACAGAAGTTTCTGAGGTGGACAGATTATTTGAACAAATAGAACCATACTATCAATACAAAGCGCTGGCTGAATTTTTCTATGATTATTATTCCTATGCGCGGGAAAACGGGGATGTCTGGGCTCAGAAGGATGCAGCTGAGTTTTACGAAGTGTATCAGACATATCACCAAAAGGCTGTGGAATATTTTAAGACTACCGGACTAAAGGAGATGTCTTATGCGGAACGTCTTTGTACGATAGGATCCGATTTTTTCAAACAGGAATATGATGCAATTAACAAATACGGTTCTGTGCCGTGGGAACCGATGCCGAAGGAATACGGGGAATTTAAGAAAAAGATACAGGAGTTATCTTCGGGGGGATATCTTGAAGAACTGTTTCAGAACGCCATGAATTATGACGCTTATGCTTATTCCGGGAGAATAAGCATGGTATATGAGCGTTCGGCTTTAACAGAGTATCGTGTCAAAAGTTTTTTAGAGGAGTGGAAAAGAGAACGAAAACTTTTATGTGAAGCAATGGAAGCGGTATATTCGGGACAGGTGACAGAATGCGAGGAAGAGATACGTAACCTCCAAAGGACAGAGGAGGAATATCGGAAGCAGTCGCAGAACGCCTGGGAAAAGGGAGATACCAGAACGGTTGTTTACGCGGCTGGTGATTCTACAGCTGCTGCTTATGTGGAAAAATGGCAGGATTATTATGTGATGGGGGACTCTGCCATTCGTCTGGACGGAAGGGGAGCGACCAGACAGGAGCAGTATGAAGTGGTTCTGATAATCGGTGAAACCGGGGAGGAGATTATTCCACCGGAAAAGACAGGTTATCAGTTTCAAGGCTATTTTACGGAAGTGAGAGGGGGCGGAACACAGTTTTTTGATGGAACAGGAAAAGGAATAAAGGAATGGACCGGAGAAACTGAAGTACTGTATGCCTGTTGGAAGCAGCTTCCGGTGGAATATCCACAGGCGGAAAGGGAGTTACCAAAGGTGCCGGAGGAAGAGAAAATAGCAATTTCGATTCAGAAGGAAGAAGAAGGTTTTTGCCTGAAAGCAGACGGATATGGAATAGAGGCGGTGCCTTCCACGGAAAATGTACGACTGACCGGAACTATCGGAGTATGGAGGGCTGATTTTGTACTCGTAAAACATTCCGGGCTTGAAAAAATCACGCAACCGGTCCGAATCAGCTATCATACAGTGATAGAAGACACTGAAACAGAAGAGCTTTTCATCGGAGAAACAAAGACAGTTACTGTCTTCTGCAGTATTCCGGTAGTATGGAGTTACTGGGAGGTGCAACAGGGAGGTATCTATATTCCGAAACAATTTCTGCTGGAGAATAAGGCGCTTGTTACGGAAAAAACAGTACTTCCGCTAAACAGAACCATGCTTCATACAATGGTGCCGAAGCTTTCATATCGTACGTACTGTGAGGAGGAACGAATTCTCAAAAAGGAAAATGAGCTGGTTATGATTCCTGAGGAGATAAGTCTGATTTCGGAGGTGCCGGGAGAAACTCCGGAGGTAAACCGGTTACTTCAGGGTATTGCTGAGAACTATATAAAGAATGACAGGGAAAGTGTTCTGATACGAAGTGATTTACTTAAGCTTGGAGATGTGACGTTACTTTCCGATGTACCTTCACTGAATGAAGGCGCACGCCCGATTCCTGAGAAAAAGAGCATCCTTGAGAATGAGATACCGAATCTTCCAAAGGGAGCCCTGCCTACAGACTGTTTTGCGCTGAATTCGAAGATAACAAATGGGACGTATGAAACAACGCTGGAAGTACAATATGAACGCGCAGAAGGCATTGATGCTACAACGGAAAAAGAAAAAAGAGAACAGAAAAGCATGAATCCCATAGGAATTCATACGCCGGTGGTATGCAAGGGTATTTTGAAAGCCGGGCATGAAAAAGAGCATCAGGAGAAACATATACCGAAGGAGGCTCAGGTACTTGTTCTTTCTGAGAACCAGCAAACCTCGGATTTTACTTTGTTTATTGAAAACACAGGGTTCCACAGTAACCAAAAGGGATATGGAAACAGGGAGTACAGTTCTTACGTTGCAATGGAAGAGGATGTCAGACGTAATGAGGTCTGCTTTCCGTTTGATGTCTGGGTTGATGTCGGCAATGATAAGGAAGCAGCAAATGATATCTTACTTGGGAAGAACAGCTGGTATAAGGTGAAAAAGGACGGACAACGTTTTATTCCTGCGATTGATACGGCGGTCGGAATGTATCAGATTATCGTACGGAGCGTTGCGGTAAACGGTGACGGTAAAGAGGAGCAGGCAGAGCATCTCAGAAATTCAGATAAGCTCAACTATTGTGCGTATGATGAGATACCGGTATATATTACGGGCTCACTGCGTGATTTTCGTATAACCCGGGTATCAGGAAAAGGCGCATGGAGAGGAAATGAGGAGAAGGAGTTTACGGTCGGAACATCAGTTTTTGGGTCAGAAACAGGGCGGGAGACTTTCTTTGAGACCCTTCCGCTTCGAAACGGGGTTCATCCGGTCATGAAACAGGCCGGTGCGCTTATGACGGGAGATTGCTTTGAGTTTTCATTAATAAGTACCGGGTTTGTCGGGGAAGAGTGCAGTGTTCACATTATTCCAAGGTATTTCTATGTAAAGGATGGGCACAGGGAAAAAGTTCAACTATATTATGACAGGAAAACGGAGAATGGTCCGGTGTTATGTAAGCTGATAGAGCAGAATCAGGAAATTCTTTTGCAGGGGAAGTCTGACCAGGCGGTCAGAAAATGGACGGGAAGCTTCCAGCTTCCGGATACCTGTTATATTGCGGGAACTGAATCAGATGTTTTTGCATATCAGAAGGAGTATGGACTGAGCTTTCAGGAAGAATTCTGGAAAAAAGGAGGAATGCTGCTGCTTTGTTTTGAAATCCGGCTGGAGACGGAAGACGGGAAAACATTGTATTATGGTCTGATTCCGGAGAACATCCGAAATAATCTCTGGCAGAAGGAGGCTGATTTACTGATTCGAACGGACCAAAACGGGAATGAAATACCGATTGAAGGAGGAGAGACAGCAGTTATTTCTGAGGGGCAGAATAAAGAAAATGAATTTTCCGTTCATGGTATTTACTAAATAATAATACGAAAATATGAAAGAAAACTGAAAACAAAAAGCTGAGATATTTTTTGAAAAATCCATTTCTTTTTTGAAAAAAGTATGTTATAATACAACCGTGCTCAAGCCATGTTTTTGAAAAGGCGAAAGAGAAAAGTTTTTTACAGGAGGTTTATTATGACAGAATTTACACAGTGGGAAGGCTTTGAAGGCCGTATCTGGAAAGAAGAAGTCAATGTACGTGACTTCATCCAGAAGAACTACACTCCATACGATGGAGATGAGTCCTTCCTTGCAGGGCCGACCGATGCAACGAATAAGTTGTGGGGAGCTCTTCAGAAGTTACAGAAGGAAGAGCGTGCTAAGGGCGGAGTTCTTGACTGTGAAACCAAGGTTGTTTCCGGTCTGACCGCTTATGGCCCGGGCTACATTGATGAGAGCCTGAAGGATCTTGAGAAGATTGTTGGTCTCCAGACTGATAAGCCGTTAAAGCGTGCATTCATGCCGTACGGTGGTATTAAGATGGCAAT
>CALZBV010000116.1 GCA_945622055.1 uncultured Clostridia bacterium | reverse complement strand
GGCTCTAATACAAGGTAGCTCTTTATATTTTGAAAAATGTAGGGTTTTACCATTATCATACAAACATTTTTCTACTCCATGCCATATATCCTCAGCTTTAGTTAATGCAAAAACAGCATCTATACCATATTTCTTGCCAATAGGAATCATTGCTTTTCTACAATAATCCCATGTAACATTATAAGATTTCTGTATCTCATTAAGCTGAATAGCCAAGTCTTTGCGTTTGGTTTTTCCCTCAGTATTTCCATATAAAGAAAGCAACTTACGGTATCGTTTAGTACGCATAAGTTGGTCATAATTCTTTCTTATAAGACCAACAAGTTCATTACCCGCCTTGCGGATTTTGTCAGATAGATCTACGACTTTTAATACATCGGAATAAGGCATATCAGTCTCAGCGACTAAAATATGCCTGTCGGAAAGTTTATGATATTGTTTCAGAATTTTCTTGTATTCGTCATCAATCATGATTTTTCTGTTCCTCAATGTATTTGATTACCGTAGCTTCGCTTATATGTCCAACTGTAGAAACAAAATATCCCCTTGACCACAAAACTCCACATCTAGCGTAAAACTGTTTTAATTTTGGATATGCTTTAAACAATTCAATAGCACTAATACTTTTTAGAGTTCTTACAACATCACAAGGAGCCACTGTTTGTGGCACATCCACAAAAATATGTATATGGTCAGGCATTACTTCAAGTGCTTTGATGTTATATCCATAATTATCACATATCTTTTGCAGTATATGTTTTAATGTAGCATCTACATTTCCTTGTAATACAGAAAATCTGAATTTAGGACACCAGATGATATGATACTGTATCAGATATTTACAATGCGATGCTGAATGGTATTGCTCTGTATCACTCATTGGTTTACTCCTTAATGCATTTGTAGTTATATTCAGTAGACTCTTTATCCACACCATTTAAAAAGATATGGGTTTTTGGGTTATCTTCACCTAATTGATATTTTTCCTGAATACCTCTACGCATTAAATCGAGAAAAGTAATAGTTTTACCCTCTTCAACAGAATATATTCGGGCAAGGTTTTCAAGTTCGGTCTTCCATTCCGTAGGGATAGAAATATTTATTTGTACATTATCACTTTTAGGTCGTGCCATTTATTTTCTCCTGCAACATTCTTAATCCAATATCTCTTAGCTGTTTGGCTTTGAGAATTGATTTACATTTCTTCAATAGTTGGTTGTATAATTTTACTCCAACTGCCGTAATTCTGATGTGGCTGAACATAAGCCGCATCTTCTTCGGAAAGTAAACAATCCCACTCACCTAACACCCAACCATGTTTAAAGTAAACATATAAGAAGTTCCTTGCAACTATTTTGTACATAGATTATATATCTATTCTATGTAATTGTCAAGTAAAAGAAAAGCGGCTTTCATCCCACAGGCAAGCCTGTGGGTTTTCATCGCAAATTTATAACAAATACTTTATGCATTTTTTAAAACGTCATGTAACAAAACTTCGACGAGATACACTAATATTTCATGGAGTTCTCTGCATGGTTTGTCAGGCTTTTATTCAGCATTTCAAACATCACTATCATTACAAAGGCCAGTATCAGAATATAAAACGGATAAGCCATCAGGCCCGTCATATTCGCAATTATTCCGAACGCCGGTGGCATAATTGCTGCACCTGCACAGGCACACGCCATTTCCAGACCAATGACCGCCTGGGAACCATTGACACCGAAATAAACAGGGGCAGAATGAATCAGTGACGGATAGATAGGAGCACAGCCAATGCCCGTTACTACAAGTCCTAAAAGCGTAATCACATTTGCTTCAACAGGAATAAGTATAAGTACAATACCCGCTATAATTCCCGCAAAGCCTATGCGTATCAGCTTCTTGTCCCCAAGCTTATCGGAAATAAAACCGCATACAAATCTTCCAAAGGTTATTCCGAGAAAGAAAAGTGCGGCATATTTTGCTGAAGTAGCTTCGGCCATTCCCTTATATTCACAAAGATAACTGCTTGCCCATACACCTGTAGTTGCTTCAAGGGCGGAATATCCGAAAAAAGTGAGAAGTACGAACGGCACTCCTTTCATTTTCAGCGTGTTTCCTATTCCGACGAATGCTTTCTCCTTTTGCTTTGTTGTTCCGGATTTTGAAAATTTATTCCATAAGGGAATGCTGAGAAACATTACTGCTGCAATGGCTGCCTGAATAAGCGAAACAATACGATATCCGCCTTGCCATCCTCCGCTACCCGAAAGACAGCTTCCCATAATATACGGGCCTATGATTGTTCCTACCCCCCAGAAGCAATGTAGCCAGCTCATATGCCTTGATTTCAGATTTAGGGCAACATAACTGTTGAGTGCGGTATCAATTGAGCCTGCCCCTAAGCCGTATGGGATTGCCCAGACGCAAAGTATGGGCAGAGAATTGGCCGTCGAGTATCCGAAAAGACCTATGGCACTCAGTAATACACTTGCAGACGTAACTGCTCCTGTGCCAAATCTCTTTATCATGCGCTCCGAAAAAAGACTGGAAAGCATGGTACATAGGATAACTACTGTTGAAACAATTCCCATATAGGACAGCGGTACATTAAGTGCTTTATGCATTGCAGGCCAAGCTGAACCAAAAAGTGAATCCGGAAGTCCTAACGAAATAAATGCGAGATAAATAATTGAAATCAGAATAAACATATTTTCATTCCTTTCACTGATTCGTTTCTATGACAGAAAACTGTACAAAAGCATAGTTGAACTATTATCATCTGCGTAACAGATCGGCTTTCATATCACCTTTTCAAGCAGAAATTCTGTTATGGTATTGATAAGAAAGTTTCTCTGTTCATCTGTTTCTGTCCATGTATCTCCCTTCTGCGGCATTGTTACCGTTTCCCTTACATTTTTCTCCATCAAAAAACAGCCTGTTCCCGCTTACGGAAATAATTGCTTTAATCTCTGATATATTGGATATCTTTACTTGGAATGCCGGATTCATCTGTTACATATCTTTCAACTCTCATATGTAAGTCATATTTGTCTCGTAATTCGATTATTTTATTCATCATTGGAGAATCGTGGTGAATATCAAGTGCAGTCTGCGACTCCCAGCTATCAATCAGCAGGACAGTATCCGGATCATCCAATTTTACAAAATAATCATATCTTAAATTTCCTGCTTCCTCTTTTATTTTCCGAACAGTTCCACTTGTAATCATTTCATCTGCGAATTTTCTTGCAGCTCCATTTTTCCCAGTATAGTATATATTTACCGAAATAGCCATAGCTCACCTCTTTCTTATATATTTACGACAGCCATAGAAGCAGAACATTCTAAATAGCATTTTACCACACATACAGTAAACTGCATATTTATTTTATTCCCCACACTACCGTAACATTGTCCGTTACCTTAATATCATCCGGCGCACAGCTTCTGATGCTGCATTCTTCCAGCATCATACTCTTCCTTAAAAAAAGCCCTGCGCATTGCGCAAGGCCCAAAAACTATTTGTCTCTCCAGGTAATTCTTCCCTTTGTCAGGTCGTATGGAGAAAGCTCCAAGGTAACCTTATCACCCGGAACGATCTTAATGAAGTTCATACGAAGCTTTCCGCTGATGTGTGCAAGCACACGGTGACCATTCTCCAGCTCAACCTGGAACATAGCGTTCGGAAGCTTTTCTATTACGGTTCCTTCAACCTCTACAACATCTGTCTTTGCCATGGAATTCTCCTTTCTTTACGTATGCAGTTTCCTGCTATTTCCGCTCTATCGTGAACAGCTCCGGTTCACCTTCTGTTATTAAAATCGTGTTTTCGTAATGTGCAGACGGCAGTCCATCTGCGGTGATTACGGTCCAGTCATCATCCAGCCAAAGTACATCCGGTTTACCGAAGTTTACCATCGGTTCCACCGCAAGAGTCATACCGGGTTCCAGACGCATCCCCTTTTGTTTTGTACGGAAATTCGGAACCTGCGGATCTTCATGAAGCGCACTTCCTACTCCGTGTCCAACCAATTCACGTACCAATGAAAAACCAAAGGATTCTGCGTAATCCTGGATTGCACCGGAGATATCTCCAATCCGGTATCCCGGTTTTGCAAACTTGATTCCTTCAAAGAACGCCTGCTTCGTTACGTCAATCAGCTTTTTATATTCCGGTTTGATTTCTCCTACCGCAATCGTACGCGCTGCATCCGAATGATATCCCTTATAGATAACACCGGCATCAAGGCTTACAATATCGCCCTCTTTGATGATATGATTTTTTTTCGGAATTCCGTGAACCACTTCTTCGTTAACAGAGACACAAACCGATGCAGGATATCCTTCATAATTCAAAAAGGAAGGAATGCATCCGAAGTCACGAATAATCTCCCGACATTTTTTATCAATATCCAGGGTACTAATCCCCGGTCTGATCATTGCAGCGAGCTCTGTGTGAACAATCGAAAGGATTCGACCGGATTCACGCATCAGCTCGATTTCCCGTTCGGATTTAATCGTTACTGCCATAGTACGCCTCTTTCCTAACAAAGAATCGCAAGAATGTCCTGAAATACATCGTTCATGTCCTTCGTTCCGTCTACCTCGCGAAGTACACCCTCACGATTGTAGTAATCGATGAGCGGCTGCGTCTGATCATGATATACCGAAAGACGCTTTAATACGGTCTCCGGCTTATCATCCTCACGAAGTACGAGCTCGGAACCACAGGTATCACAGATACCCTCCTTTACCGGTGCATTGTACTTAATGTGATAGGTTGCTCCACAGCTTAAGCATGCACGTCTTCCGGACATACGACGAACGATGGACTCATCCGGCACCTCAACATTGATTGCAAAATCAATGTTCTCTCCCTTTTCCGCTAATGCCTTGGTCAGAGCCTCTGCCTGCGGAATGGTTCTCGGAAAACCGTCTAACACGTATCCATTCTCACAATCCGGCTGTGCAAAACGGTCCATGATCAGCTCAAGCGTCAGAGAATCCGGAACTAACATACCCTGGTCCATAAATTCCTTTGCTTTCTTACCAAGCTCAGTGTTGTTCTTGATATTGGCACGGAAAATGTCTCCGGTTGAAATATGCGGAATATCAAATTTTTTAGCAATCTGCTTTGCCTGGGTACCCTTGCCGGCACCCGGTGCTCCCAACATAACAATCTTCATTTTGCCCCTCCTTTTTCATTGTTTAATAATAGGGTGGAACAAGTAAGTCCCACCCTATGTTAGTTCATTAGTCATTTAAGAAGCCTTTATACTGACGAACCAGAAGCATGGAATCAATCTGCTTTAAGGTCTCCAGAATAACGCTCACTACGATAATGATAGAGGTTCCACCGAAGCTTACGCGAACTCCGGTTGCGCCTGCCAGAACAATCGGAACGAGACTGACAATAATCAGACCTACAGCACCAATGAAGATGATGTAGTTGAGGATTCTTGTAAGGAACTCGGTCGTCGGTCTGCCCGGACGGATTCCCGGGATAAAACCTCCCTGCTTCTTCATGTTGTTTGCAACTTCCATCGGATTAAAGGTAATGGACGTATAGAAATAAGCAAATACAACAAGAAGTGCAATGTAAATCAGTGCACCAAGCGTATACTTGAACTCACCCCAGCTGGAGAAGTTGAACCAGTACTGAGAGGAGAGAAGGTACGCAACCTTCGGCCAGAAATGTGCTCTTGCCGGGGTAATTCCCATGAAGGACATAATAATGACCGGAGTCTGTAATAAGGACATGGCGAAAATAACCGGAATAACGTTCGCGGTATTTACCTTTAACGGAATAAAGGAACCACGTCCACCAACCATCTTTCTTCCCTGTACCTTCTGCGCATATTGTACCGGAATCTTTCTCTGTGCATCCTGAAGAAGAATAACGAGAACGACAATGGCAACTACCACTACAACAATTCCGATTGCACCAAGAACCTTATTTACAACAGCCGTCGGGTTAATAACAAACTTCTGAATGAGGTTATGGAAGTCATTCGGCATGCTCGCTACAATATTGATTAAAAGGATAATGGAAATACCATTTCCGATTCCCTTCTCGGTAATCTGCTCACCTAACCACATCAGGAAGGCAGAACCAGCCGTAAAGGAAAGCGTAATAATAACGATGTTGGAGAACTTCATACCTCCATCCAGATAGGAGGAATTGCTGAAGCCAATTACAAGTGCGATAGACTCAATAACTGCAAGTGCAATCGTAAGATAACGAGAGTACTCTGCAATCTTCTTCTGACCGCTTGCTCCATCCTTCTGCAGCTCCTCTAACTTCGGAAATACGATAGTTAAGAGCTGCATGATAATGGATGCGGTAATGTAAGGGGAAATGTTCAGTGCAAAAATGGATAACTGTGAAAAGGATCCACCGGTCAAAGTATCCAGGAATCCGAGTCCGTCCTTCGATGCCAGCCAGCCCTGGAACAGATCGTGTCTGATTCCAGGTACCGGAAGAGCACAGCCCAGTCTTACGACTAAAAGTGCAACGAAAGTGAAGAACAGCTTGTTACGGATTTCTTTTACCTTAAACGCATTCTTGACTGTATCAAGCATTCTATACCACCTCAGCTTTTCCACCAAGAGCCTGAATCTTTTCTACAGCGCTTGCACTAAATGCATTCACCTTAACATCCAGCTTCTTGGTAAGTTCACCGTTTCCAAGAATCTTAACGCCGTCCTTCGGATTGCTCACTAATCCGATTTCCATTAAAGATTCAACGGTTACTTCAGCTCCGTCCTCAAATCTATTTAACATACTTACGTTAATTGTGATGATTTCCTGGGAATTAATGTTGTGGAAACCGCGCTTTGGAAGTCTACGGTATAATGGCATCTGACCACCCTCGAAACCGATTCTCGGTGCTCCGGAACGAGCCTTCTGGCCCTTATGTCCGTAACCTGCAGTCTTACCGTTACCCGAACCGTGACCACGACCACGTCTGAAGTTGTCGCTATGCTTAGAGCCTGCTGCCGGTCTTAATTCTGATAAATTCATCGTGTTACACCTCCTTGCAATAATTAGATCTCTTCAACCTTTACTAAGTGTCTAACCTGCTGAAGCATACCCTTGGTTGCTTCATTGTTAGGCATCTCAACGGACTTACCGATTTTCTTTAAACCAAGTGCTGCTACCGTAGCCTTGTGCTTCGGGATAGCACCGATTGTAGACTTAACTAAAGTAATCTTTAATTTGTCTGCCATTTTAAACACCTCCGTGAATAATGAGTTAATACGACTTACAGCTGATCTACGGAAATACCGCGGAGTGCTGCTACCTGTTCCGGGGTCTTTAACTGGCTTAATCCGTTGATCGTTGCGAGAACAACGTTCTGCTTGTTGTTAGAACCAAGGGACTTGGTACGAATGTTCTTAAAGCCTGCCATCTCAAGTACGTTACGTGCCGGACCACCAGCGATGATACCGGTACCTTCCGGGCTACGCTTTAAAAGTACAGAAGAGCTGCCGAACTTACCTACGTAGTCGTGCGGTACGGAACCGTTCTCATCAAGCGGAAGCTCGATGATATTCTTAATAGCATCTTCCTTAGCCTTACGAATAGCTTCCGGAATTTCTGCTGCCTTACCAAGACCAGCGCCTACGTGTCCGTTCTTGTCTCCTACAACAACAAGTGCTGCGAAACGGAAGTTACGACCACCCTTAACAGTCTTGGATACGCGCTTGATGCTTACTAACTTATCTAATAATTCCAAATTGCTGGCATCAACGATTGTACGTTTCATGTTATACCTCCTGATTAGAATTCTAAGCCGGCTTCTCTTGCTGCCTCAGCAAGCGCCTTAACCTTGCCCTGGTATACGAAACCGCCACGGTCATAAACAACAGTGCTGATTCCCTTTTCCAGTGCCT
>CALZBV010000115.1 GCA_945622055.1 uncultured Clostridia bacterium | reverse complement strand
ACTGCCTTGCATTCGTGCAAAACAGATCAATCGTGGTATTCCAATGTCTGTAAAGGATAATAAATTGCAATTTAAACTTGGAAAGACTGCTTTTGGATTACAAATAGATGACAGGTTTAGGCAGGACGAAGTAAACGCAATCCTGTCATATCTTGCCGAACCTGAGATTATGGACGAAAAAGCGGTTAATACTCTTATAGAGGATGTTTATTGCATAGACACATACAGACCTTGCTATGCAATGCTTGTACCTAAAATGATAAGAGGTAGATACAGAATATATCTGCATCTGACCATAGAAGGCAAAGCAAAGCCTAAATATGATAAGCATGGTAATCCTCGACACAAATACGGTGAAGGAATGATAGGAGCTGATATTGGCACTCAGACAGTAGCTTATACATCTGATACGGAAGTCGGATTGAAAAATCTGTCTGAACGTGGCAATAGTATTCAGACTTCCGAAAGAAAGGAACGTCTGCTTTACCGTGCAATGGACAGGTCGAGACGTGCGACTAATCCACAAAATTATAATGAAGACGGTACTGTTAAAAAAGGTCACAAAAGTTGGAAGTATTCTAACAGATATAAGAAATTAAAAGCCAAACATTCTGAATTATGTCGTATCAATGCAGTGAATAGGCAACTTGCAATAAGTGAGGATGCCAACCGCTTGCGAAGTCTTGGAGATACCTTTATAACTGAACCTAAAAATGCAAGTAAGCTCATGAGACGGACTAAAGAAACTACTAAAAACAATAAAGGTAAATTTAACAAGAAAAAGCGTTTTGGTAAATCTATAAAGAATAGATGTCCTTCTGGTTTTCAGACTGCAATAGAGAAAAAATTCAAAGTCACAGGCGGTACATATATAGAAGTGCCTAATAACTACAGAGCATCACAGTACGACCATACAGCAGATGAGTATATCAAAAAGAAACTGTCTGACAGGGTATTTAAACTTCGGGATGGAACTGAAGTGCAACGAGATTGGTATTCATCATTCCTGCTATACTGCTACGATTATGCGACGCAGAATATAGATAAGGATAAATGCATTAAAGAATTTGAGAAATACTACAATAAAGAAAAAGCCCTAATCGCATGGATTAAGGCTAATAAGATTAGAATATTGAACAGTGGAATTAAAATAGCTTAACAACTTAATATCAGGGAGACTGACTGTACTTCCTTATCGAAAGATAGAAATTTACCGCTAATGTAGTCGTTGGATTGCTTGGTAATAAAAGTCCTGATTCAAATAGACTTACACTTGTAACTCCAAAGTCTGAAAATGATGTACGATTATAAGCTACACTTGGTAATCAGAACCCCACGGGCTTGCTCGTGGGAGCAGTCAGTATGCCGATACTATGATATACTTTTCAAAGGGAGATTTCTTTTCCCGGATACGGCATTTACCTGAAGTGGATGCTTGAAAAGAAGTGAATTATGAGATACTTCAAGAGAAGACAATGTTCACAATGCAAACCACATATCATATATTATTTCGATAGTGAAATGGGAGGATTTACTATGTACTATACCAATATTTTGGATTTGATTGGCAACACTCCGTTGCTTTCCCTGGAAGAAACCACGGGACTGCAGCTGTTTGCAAAGGCGGAGTTCTTAAATCCGGGCGGCAGCATCAAGGACCGCATTGCGCTGAATATGCTCACGGAGGCAGAAAAGAGCGGTAAGCTCCGTCCCGGAATGACGATTATCGAGCCTACCTCCGGAAATACCGGTATCGGTCTTGCACTCTGTGGTGTGCGCAAGGGCTATAAGGTTATTATAGTTATGCCGGAGAATATGAGTGAGGAGCGAAAGAAGATTATTCATGCGCTCGGAGCGGAGCTTGTGCTGACTCCGCCGGAGCTTTCCATCGGTGGCTCTGTCGCAAAGGCAGAGGAGCTTGCAGCTTCCTCGGACAATTATTTTGTGCCGCAGCAGTTTGAGAATCCGGCAAATCCGGAGGCTCATTATAAGACAACGGCGCGTGAAATTGTGGAGCAGCTCGGAAAGAAAATCGATATTTTCGTATCCGGTATCGGCAGCGGCGGTACGCTTCAGGGAATTGCAAGCTATCTGCTTGAACAGAATCCGGACTGTAAGATTGTAGCGGTGGAGCCGAAAAATGTTTCGGCACTTCTCGGTCATGAGCCGGGACTTCATCAGATTCAGGGCATCGGTGACGGCTTTATCCCTGCGGTACTTGACACAAAGATGATTACGGATATTGTGGAGGTTGCAGATAACGATGCAATTGAGACTGCCAGAGAGCTTGCGAGAGTACAGGGACTTTTGGTTGGTACGTCCTCCGGCGCAAATGTATGGGCGGCAAAGCAAATGGCAGCAAAGTACGGAACCGACAAGGTCATTGCTACGGTTCTTGCCGACCGTGCGGAGCGGTATTTCAGTACATCGCTGATATAATCGCTTCCCCAGGGATGTAACCAAGAATCGTTCCCGGCATCAGAATAAAAAGGTGACAGTCTTCGTGAAACCATCTGGCTGACACAAAAAGCTATGGATGAATATCTTGGAATCAGTGATTCCAAAATTGAGTTGACAAGGAAATGCATTATTAGTATTATGATGATAGGTGGTAAAGTAGAGGACACCGGTTCGGACGGTATTTTTTGACAAAGGAATAAGAGCTATTTTGAGGGGGCGATTGTATGAATGGTGTATTGATGAAAAACGAGCAGGAAGCCAATAAAGTAGTCGCAAAGGTAATGCGTATTACGTTTTTGATTTTTGTTCTGGTTTATGGTCTGAATGTTGTTGGCATCTTTGTGGTGGAAAAGAAAATTATGACGATTGCATTTATTACAGGGTCATTTTTTTTGTGGCTGCCGACTTTCTTCGGACGAATCGGAAACGGAACGGCAGGCTGTATTAAGTACCTGAATATGCTCTGTGCGTCGTTCTTTATTTTGGTAGTGACGATTACCCTGACTTTTCACGTGGTTGTGGTGTATGTATACGCCATTGCGATTTCCTGCATATACTTTTCAAAGAAGCTGAATATCCTGGCTACCGTGATTAATGTAGTCGGCGTATCGGTAGGTCAGATTCTGGCCTTCCGGCTGAATACTCTGCCGGATAATAACTTCACTACCATGTACAAGGTGATTGTCTATGGAGTAGTACCGAGAGCAATGACGCTGGTAGCGATAGCGGCGATTTTTACGATGCTTTGCAGCAGGACGGCTGCCATGCTCGGTAACCTGATGGGCGCCGAGGAGCAGAAAAATATGCTCGAGAGAATGACCCGGCTGCAGGAGCAGAACGGACAGGTTTCCAAGCTGTTGATTTCCTTAGTGGAGGAACTGGGAAAGCTTACCGAGGTGTCCAACGAAACAAATCAGAGAGTGGCAGAAGAGACCGAAGAGATCCTGAGCGGTTCTCAGGATAATGCGATGCAGATACAGACGATGAACGAGGGACTGACCGATATTACGGAACGCATGACCCAGCTGACAGACATGAGCGCACAGCTTGCGGCAGCGGCAGAGCAGATCCGGAAGCTTTCCACGGAAAACCGGGAGACGATGCAGCAGGCGTCGGATGGAATGCAGCAGATATCTGAAAGCTCAAGCGAGTGTAAGCGAGTCATCGAAGTACTGGGGATGCAGTCGAATGAGATTATGGGCATCATCCAGACAATTACCGCGATTTCTGCACGTACAAAGCTTCTTGCACTCAATGCTTCCATAGAAGCGGCAAGAGCCGGAGAACATGGTAAGGGCTTTGCAGTTGTGGCAGAGGAAATCCAGAAGCTGTCAGAGCAGACACAGGTTGCCGTAGACAGCATCGGCTCAATTGTTCATGATGTAGTAAAAAGCACGGAAGAAGCAGTTGTAACAATGGAGGAGAGTGCAAGGCTTACGGAACAGGGAATGCACCAGATGAAGGAAGCAGGAGACTCTACCAATACAATTGCAGATGCGAATGAGGAAATGACGGTTCAGATTGATGAGGTAGACCGGATTACGAAGCTCCTCTTAGAAAGTGAAAAGCAGGTAGCCGGTGGAATGGAACAGGTGCACCAGAACACGGAAGGTTCTTTAACCGCGGTTGAGCACGTTGCGGATGCAATGAGAGAGAGTAAAGAAGGAATCGAAAGCCTGGTGGAGATGGTACACCGTATCCAGGAGCTTGCGGAGCAGCTGACAAACGAAGAAGAATAGTTCATACATACGCCCCTGGCCATCGGCCAGGGGCGTAAATTTTGTATTCCGGGAGCTTAGGCATCCATCCAATCGGTAAGCCATCTGCCATATGTGACAGACCATAAACGCTTTTGGAGGACACCGTTTACCGTTCGGTAGTACCATTTGGTTTCTTCGGCACGTGTAGGAGAAACGGAATCATCCTGTGAAAGCTGTACAGAATTCGCGTAGAATACAGGCTGTACATATAATGGGGGAGTTACGGTCAGCATAAGTGACATGCAGGTCAAACAAAAAAATGGTATTTTCATAAAATTAATCCTCGGTTTCGTATATTTGTAATAAATTCATCGGTTCTTTCAAAAGCTCATCGGCATCTTTAAGCGTATAAAAGTAAGCATTGTTTACATAAAGAATATAAGTCCCATCCTTGTTTTTGCATATATAAGCATTATCCGGCGTGATGAAAACGGCTTCGCCGGTCTCCACTTCTTTTGGAGTAGTATTTGGTTGGAGGACAAAACCATAGGAAGCGATGAATACAAGCAGCATGACTCCGGATAACAAAGCGGTACAGCTTTTTGGTTTTTTGCCTGAGGGTTTGTGATTCAAAACAAAGTGAAAGCGCTGCTCCAATAAATTTGCTTTTTGGCTTTGAATAAGTTCAATTGCAAAACCGGACCCGGTAGTGCGTCCGGTAAGTGTTTTCCGTGCAAGTGAAAGAATGGTTTGCAGGTAGTCAATAGAAGCCTCCTCTGACAATTTGCAGGTAAGATAGAGGTCATTTTTGACTTCTAAAATGCTGTCGATGTTGTACTTTAGAAGATAAATAACCGGATTCCACCAATAGATGGCACATAGAATGCGAATCAAAAGCTTTACCCAGATATCTTTATGAATATAATGTGTCCACTCATGCAATAAAACATAATATAGTTCGGTATCAGACAAAGAAACTTTCGGCAGATAAATGGTTGGCCGGAAGAATCCTGCTACCATTGGGACCTCAATAAGAGTACTTTCAACCACACGAAGCTTGTTTGGTTTTCCGTCTGAAAGCTTTTCTAAAATTGAATACACACGACTGTCACCAGTCAGGGGTTCCCCGGACAGAAGCTTTTGAAAGCGATATTCCCGGATATACAGCCGAAACAGGGAACAAAATATCCCGATTATCCAGACAAGACAAAGCAATTCATATACCTGAATGGTAAATGCTTCTGATAAAGCTTCAAACGGTCTGAGTTGCATAAAGGAGAGAATTGCAGGATATATGGTATAGGAGGGAAGAATCCGCGTATTTGGCAATTCAAAATTAAGTAACAGGCGTAAAATACTGAAAACTGTTAAAACGATAAATGGAGAAATACTAAAATAAACAGCAAACCTGGTCTTGCTGAAAAAAACATAAAGAACTATCGTAAATACGTTACACCAAAGTACGGCCATCATGATTGAAAAAATATCAATGCTCATTTCTTAGAGTCTTTTTCCTTTCTGCAAGCAGTTGTTCCAGTGAGGAAATCACCTCTTCGTTGATATCCTTTTCCTGCAGGAGAGCTGCAAAGATAGAGGTGGTGGCGGAAGCTTTGGAGGTATAGCCGGCCTCCTTCACTACCTGATGAAGGGAAGAAAGCAGATATTCGTCTTTTGTAATACTCGGGGCATAGGTTCTGCCGTAGTTTTTGTTGGTTCGTACAAATCCGGATACTTCGATTGCTCCTTTTTCAAGCATCTTATTCAGAAGAATGTGAATTGATTTTGCACTCCAGGAACGTTCCGGAGTCAGGTCGATAATCTCCGTCCGGGACAAAGGTCTTCCTTGTGACCATAGCAATTCCATAATCTCCAGTTCATTTGCTGTTAATGTAAAGTTGTCCATAAAAACACCTCCTAATAGATAGCTGTAGTATATATGCAAAATGTTCGTTTTGTCAATAGTGTTATACAAATGCGTTATGGATGAACGTATAATTTTAGCATTGACAATTCAGATTACATGGAATAAAATAGAGTTATGTTGAATGTGACTGTATTTTACATACAGAATTAGTGTGTTTTAAAAATTAATGGGAGGAAGAATGAAAAAGAAGCTTTTCCTTTTTGGGATGATTTTGTTACTGCTTTGCACGGCGGGGTGCAAAAAACAAGAGGAGAAAGAAAAAACTCCGCAGGAGGTCAGTGTGACGCCACAGCCGGAGAAGGTTGATTTTTCGAATATTGAAAAGCATGTTGTCTGGTATCATGATGCGATGTTGACAAATGCTGTGGATGAAAGGATTTTTACCAGGTTTAACCAGCTGTTACTGGAACGGGGTTACGATTTTGTGGTTGATTTTGTCACGGAACCATCGATTACAGAATTGGAGTACAGGAAGTATCAAAAGAAGCTGAGAGATTATAAAGAACAAGGAAAACAGGTGGATTTGATTTTTACAGGGTGGTCGATGGTGGAAGGAGCAGCCACTTATGACAGTGCGGTACAGGATGGGTTGCTGGAGCCGCTGGATGATTATTTTGCGTCAGAAAAAGGGCATGTGCTTTATGAAGCGTTTCCGGAGAACATCTGGGAGATGATGCGAAGGGATGGGAGGGTGTACGGAATCAGTGGAAATGGCTGGTACGGCCCCTATTATTCTGCTTCACTGAACGCAGACCTGTTGAAAAAATATAAGGTAGAGGCTCCGGAGGAGTTTTCTTTTGAAGCGTATCTGGCAGCTGTCGGCAAGGTATATGAAAAGGCAGTGGAAGAAGGCGAGGAGTTGCTGCCGCTGTATCTGACGGCGGATGCCGTATATTCTGCTCTTGGGTATTATAAGCTCGGTGATTTCTGGCTCAGACAGAATCAGGACCGGACGGTGGAGTTTGTGAACCCATACGAAGATGAAGAAGTAAGAAGAATTTTTGTTCTTTTGGAGAAGTACCGAGAGAAATTTGGAGACTTTGGAACGTCAGAGCAGTATCGGGTCCTCAAAAAGTCCGGCAGGCTGATAGGCTCATTTCATGTTACACAAATGAAATTGTCCTTTCAAAACCAGTGTGTGGATTATCCGGCAGTTACCTATGAACCACAGAAAGAGTTTTATTCCCTTCCAATGCATAATGTAGCATTCGGTGTGGCTTCCTGGGCAACCTATCCTGAGGAGGCAAAGCAGTTATTGACACTGATTTTAACGGATGAGGAGTTTGTCAATCTGCTCTATTATGGTGTAAAGGGAGTGAATTACAGCTTAGAAAACGGGCACGCAATCACTTCGGACGCCCGGGGGCTCCGGGCACCGGGGTTTGAGTCACAGGTAAACGAAAAACTGGCGTATCCGGTATCGGCAGAGCCTCTGAATAAGAAAGAGGTTTTACAAAAGCAGCAGGAAGAGGTAGTGTTTCTGTCGGCGAAGCTGGAGCAATTTCCGGATGCCCAACTGTCGGAGGAGGAAAGAAAGGTAGCAGAAATATTCCGGGAGGCAGAAGGTCTATGGCTCGGGGAACAGGAAAATGCAGCGCAGAAAGCAGAGCAGTATTGTGAGGCGTTAAAGGCGCTTCATGTAGAGGATATCTTACAAAAGCTTACACAGATGATAAAGGAGGAGTAGCCGGATGAAAAGAGCGCTTGTTGTACTGACGTTGCTGATGCTTTGTCTTCCGGGCTGCAAAAAGACGGCAGAAGAGACGAAAAAAGCAGAAACGGCGGAGATATATACGAACGGGCAGGGCTTTTCTGCGGAGGGGATTACATATGTGCAGGATTCCATCGTGCTGTTTACGGACTTTGC
>CALZBV010000114.1 GCA_945622055.1 uncultured Clostridia bacterium | reverse complement strand
AACTGCGGAGCGAAGCAAAAACGGAAAATTCAAGTCTTTGCCGGATTTCATTGAACGCCTTTCCGGAAAAGAAGTTAATAAGCGAACCTTGGAAAGCTTTATTAAGTCCGGAACGTTTGACTGCCTCGGAGGAAAAAGAAGCCAGTTTATGAAAAGCTATGCCGCAATGGTGGACCAGGTTACGGAAGACCGGAAGAAGAGCCTGAGCGGGCAGATGAGCCTCTTTGATTTAATTGCACCGGAAGAACGTGCGGAATTTGAGGTTCGTTTGCCGGAGGTTCCCGAATTTGATAAAGCAGAGCTTCTGGTAATGGAAAAGGAAACGCTCGGGATTTACATCAGTGGGCATCCGCTCGACGCATATCAGGGAATGCTTCAGAAAAATGCAACCAGAAATTCACTTGATTTTGCCCAGATAGAAGAGGGAGAGGAAGCAAGGCTTACGGATGGCGCAACGGAAATCATTGGAGGAATGATTACTTCAATTACGAAAAAAACAACCAGAAGTAACAGTATGATGGCATTTGTTACGGTTGAGGATTTACTTGGAAGCGTTGAGGTTATTGTATTTCCGCGCGATTATGAAAAATACAGGAGGGAAATCTACGAGGATAACAAGATATTTATCCGCGGAAGAGTGGCAATGGAGGAGGAGAAAGCAACGAGGCTGATTTGCAGTGAAATCATTCCGTTTTCTGCTCTGCCAAGAGAGCTGTGGATAAAGTTTTCCGATAAGGAGAGTTTTCTTCGTGAGGAGGAGAAATTGTACTCGCTTTTGAGCACAGAAGATGGTCAGGATGAGACGGTAGTCTATTGTGAGGCGGAAAAAGCAATGAAACGATTGCCAAGGAACATGACGACTGCGATAACGGAGGCACTTTTGAACAAATTAATTGCCAACTTCGGTGAAAAATCTGTAAAAGTTGTAGAAAAGAGCTTGAAAATCGGCAATAAACAAGGTACAATATAACGGGAGTGCATTTGGGAAAATCGTACGGAGGAATAATACAATGGTAACAAAAAATGTAGACGTAAAAACACGAGATTCCAAGATTGAAACAATTGGTGTATTGACGAGCGGTGGGGACGCACCTGGAATGAATGCTGCCATTCGTGCGGTTGTCAGAGCTGCGCTTGCCAGAGGAAAGAAGGTTAAGGGAATCCGCAGAGGATATGCGGGCTTACTTGATGAGGACATTATTAACATGGACGCAAAAAGCGTTGCAGATATCATTCAACGCGGCGGTACTGTATTATATACTGCAAGATGTGCAGAGTTTATGACGGCAGAAGGGCAGGATAAGGGTGCTGCAATCTGTAAAAAGCATGGAATAGATGCAATTGTGGTAATCGGTGGAGACGGTTCCTTTCAGGGCGCAAGGAAACTTGCAGAGCGCGGAATCAACACGATTGGTGTTCCGGGAACGATTGACCTTGATATTGCATGTACGGATTATACGATTGGTTTTGATACAGCGATTAATACGGCAATGGAGGCAATTGATAAGGTCCGTGATACCTCAACCTCTCATGAGCGTTGTTCGATTATCGAAGTAATGGGACGTCATGCCGGGTATATTGCACTCTGGTGTGGCATTGCAAACGGTGCAGAGGATATTCTTCTTCCGGAGCGTCAGGATGACAACTTCGAGGAGCGTATTATCAACAACATTAAGGAAAAGAGAAAGATTGGAAAGAAGCACCATATCATCATCAATGCAGAGGGTATCGGTGATTCCTACAATATGGCGAAGAGAATTGAAATGGCAACCGGTATGGAGACGAGAGCAACCATCGTTGGTCACATTCAGCGTGGTGGCAGCCCGACCTGTAAGGACCGTGTGTATGCATCTACCATGGGGGCCAAGGCAGTGGACCTTCTTCTGGAAGGTAAGTCCAATCGCCTGGTTGCGTACCGTAACGGTCAGTTCTGTGACTTTGACATCGAGGAAGCGCTTGCCATGCAGAAGGATCTCGACCAGTATATGGTTGATATGGCACAGAGATTATCCAGATAACTGAATCAGCTGTATAAGAAAAGGTTCCGGGTTTCCGGAACCTTTTTTGTGTAATAGGAAATTTCTCGAATTTCCTATTACACAAAAAACGCTCCGCTAAGGATGCGTACTCGCGCGATTGGAAGATGTCGCAAGCGACCGCGCTCGGCGCGAGAGTCCGCAAGCGGACTCTTTGTTTTGTGACAGCTATTAGTAAAATGGCATGCAAGCCGGAAGAAAGCAGTTGTCAGAGCCTTGCATCGAGGTTTGCACCGAGCAGGGCATCAAGATCGGCTTTCTTTTTGTTTTTGTCGTAATCGGTGTTGCCGTATTTTATCAGTGTGCGTGTTGTTCCGCCTGCAACATAAGAGCGTCCGCATTCCGGACAAATGGCGGTTTTTAAGGAAACCGAAGCTGAAACGAGCTCATTCTCCGGTTTGCTTCCGGTTCGTCTGGCATTGGAAACATGCTGCTGTTCGTGTGCCATGACGGTCCCGGCAGAGGCTTCCGGTGCAATGTGTCCCGGAGCCTTAAAGGAAACGTTTCCTTCGTTTGACTCATCAACATAGGTACGATTTTTACATGTCTGGCATTCGCCCTTTTTCTCTGCTTTTCCGGTTTTTGACTGAGCCTTGGCGGCTGCCTCACCGGTCACATTACCGACAGGGGAGGTAGTCCCGGATGCAGAAGGGGCAGAAACGGAAGCGCCCGAATCCGCTTTGGCGTTATTATAGTAACCGAAAGCAGCCGTAGACGGTTGCGGGAAGGATACAGAATATGGAAAATACATAGGGCAGCCTCCTTTCAAAAGTATTCTTATACCTAAGGTTCCCAGGTAAATTCGAAAATGATGATTGTCTTCGGAAGGAACCCTGTTACTTTGATTATAGGAGCAATAGGAAAAAAAAGCAAGAGAAAAGTTGCTTGTGCGATGGGGAGTTTTGTGATATACTCTAGAAAAATGTTTTTTGTATTAAGGGTAATACAAAGGAATACCAGCTTCGGAGGTGTATTATGGCAAAATATACGCAGGAGGATATTATCCGCCTTGTGGAGGATCAGGATGTGGAGTTTATTCGTCTTCAGTTTACGGATGGTTTTGGTAATCTGAAAAATGTGGCGGTAACAGCAAGTCAGGTGTGCAAGGTTCTTGCAAACAGGGTTGCATTTGACGGTTCCGCAATTGAAGGCTTTGCGGATGCGGAGGACGAGGATTTATATCTTTATCCGGATTTGGATACCTTTGTGATTTTTCCGTGGAGACCGCAGCAGGGACGTGTCGCCAGATTTATCTGTGATATCCGTTATGAAGATGGAAGACCGTATGAGTGTGATTCCAGACAGATTTTAAAAAATGCGATTGAAGAGGCAAAGGCGCAGGGATATGAGCTTTCGGTAGGAACGGAGCTTGAATTTTTCCTGCTTACGCTTGATGAAGAGGGAATTCCGTGTGAAAAGGTAAAGGAGCAGGGGGGCTACTTTGATGTGGGACCGGCGGATTCCGGGGAAAATGCGAGAAGAGAGATGGTAATGACATTGGAAGAAATGGGGTTTGTGGTTGAGGCATCGCATCATGAGTCTGCACCGGCACAGCATGAAATTGACTTAAACCCTACGGATCCGCTGAGTGCGGCAGATAATATTGTGACCTTTAAGATGGCGGTAAGAACAATTGCCAGAAGACATGGCTTGCATGCGACCTTTATGCCAAAGCCAAATGAAGGCGCTGCGGGGTCCGGAATGCATTTGAAGCTCTCTTTGAAGAAAGGAGAGGAAAAGTGCTTCGTTTTACAGGACGGGACACAGGGAATCAGCGATACTGCGTACCGGTTTATGACCGGTGTGCTCAATCGAAGCAGAGAGATTGCGCTCCTTACGAACCCACTGGTAAATTCCTATAAACGTCTGGTCCCGGGAGGACAGGCACCAATCTATATTGGCTGGTCAGAGACAAACCGTGCGGCACTGTTTCGTATCTTAAGCAGACGTGGCGGAAATGCAGGGGTAGAGCTTCGCAATCCGGATCCTGCAGCAAATCCGTATCTGGTGCTTGCACTATGTATTAAAGCTGGTCTGAATGGAATTAATAACAAAGAAGAAGGCGGAAAGCATCTGACGAAGAGTGCCAGCAGTATGACGGCGGAGATTGCGGAGAATGAGGGTATCGAACGTCTTCCTCAAAATCTTGGAGAGGCCTTAAATGAAGCAAAAAAGAGTGAATTTGTGAAGCAGGTGCTGGGTCCTAAGTTTTTTGAGAGCTACATTACCGTAAAGAAACAGGAATGGGAAAAATACAGTATTCAGGTAAGCAAATGGGAGCTTGAGCAGTACCTGAACCGTTTCTAAGAGAACGTGAAATTTCGTTCTGCCAGGGAATCATCAAAAGAAACGGAGGCGGTAAACTGCAATGTTTTCAATCATAGTGGCATTTCCGAAAAATGAAGATGCCAACACGATTAAAAATGCATTGGTCAGCAACGGAATTGAAGTTGCCGGAGTGACAAATACCGGTGCGCAAACCATTGCATTCGCCGGGGAGCTTGATGGGGGAATCGTGATTAGTGCATATCGAATGAGGGATATGCATTTTCGTGAGCTTAATGCATATCTTCCCAGGGGATTTAAATTAGTTCTGATTGCATCTCCTGCGCGACTTGCGGAATGCATGGATGACGATATTATTACGTTAAATACGCCACTTCATGTGAAGGAACTGCTTGGAACTGTTCAGATGATGCAGCAGGCGGCACAAAGACGGGAGAAGAAGGACAAAGAGAAAGAAGCGAGGATACGCAGTAATGGTGACAAGGATACGATTCTGCACGCGAAGCTGCTCTTAATGGAACGAAACAATTTATCGGAGGAGGAGGCGTACCGGTATATCCAGAAAACCAGTATGGACAGTGGCACCAATATGACAGAGGTTGCTGAAATGATCCTTTGTATGATGTAACAATAGAAAAAGAGAGGAAAACAACGATGAAATTTACGAAAATGCAGGGGTGTGGAAATGATTATGTATATGTGAATTGCTTCCGGGAGACGATTCGCGACAGAAAGGCAACGGCAATAAAAATCAGTGACCGCCACTACGGGGTTGGTTCAGATGGTTTGATTCTGATTTGTCCGTCTGAGGTGGCTGATTTTCAGATGGTGATGTATAATGCCGACGGTTCACAGTCCCAGATGTGCGGAAACGGAATCCGCTGTGTCGGAAAGTATGTTTACGATTACAGTCTGACGGACCGGACCGAGATTACGGTGGAAACGCTTGCAGGAATCAAAAAGCTGTCCCTTCATGTGGAGAACGGAAAGGTATCTGAGGTTACGGTGAATATGGGGAGTCCGATTACCGATGCAAAGCAGATACCGGTTATTGCAGAGCATAGTCCGGTTGTGGCAGAACCGATTGTAGTGGAAGGACGCGAGGAGAAGATGACCTGTGTTTCCATGGGCAATCCGCATGCGATTTTTTATGTTGAGGATCCGCTTGCGCTTGATTTGGAAAAGCTTGGACCGGCATACGAGCAGCACGAACGTTTCCCGGAGCGTGTGAACGCAGAGTTTGTCAGAGTGCTTGACAAAAATACCGTGCAGATGCGTGTGTGGGAAAGGGGTTCCGGGGAAACGCTTGCCTGTGGAACCGGTGCCTGTGCAACGGCCTATGCCTGCATTTTGAACGGCCTGACCGAGGATACGGTTACGGTTAAGCTGTTAGGCGGCGAGCTTAGGATTCGTTATGACCGTGACGAGAACACGATTTATATGACCGGACCGGCTACGACGGTTTTTGAAGGAGAGTGGGAGGAATGATTTTTCCGGCTTGGGTAAAACCGGGAGATAAAATCGGCGTAACGGCCTGCTCTGCCGGAAAGACGGACCCGGTGGACCTCGTTCGTCTGGAAAGCGCAAAAGAACAGCTCCATGCACTTGGGTATGCGGTTCTTGAAACGCCGGATGTGCGAACCAATGAAAAAGGTCGCTCTGCACCCGCAAAGCAAAGAGCAGAGGAGTTTTCTTTGCTTGTGAATAACCCGGAGGTTACATGGATTGTTCAGGCGTGCGGAGGAGATTATCTCGGGGAGATGCTTTCTTATGCTGATTTTGAATTGATAAAGAAGAATCCAAAGTGGCATCAGGGGTATTCGGACCCGACTGGTTTAGTGTTTACGATTACGACTTATTGTGTTATTGCGACCGTTTATGGTGGGAATTTTCTGGATTTCTGAATGAACCCGTGGCTTTCCTGCCTTTTTGATAATGTTGCGGTGCTGGAGGGGAAAAAGACGGTTCAGCAAAGCTTTCCGCTTTACCGGAATGGTTTTGTGGACCGGGTGACCGGCTACGAGACATACGAAGAGGACACCTTGGTACGCTGGGAAAGTGACAAAAACGAGGTGGAAATGACCGGCCGCCTGCTCGGTGGCTGTCTGGATGTATTGCTTGATTTGGTTGGAACACGCTTTGATTGCACGGTTTCCTGGTGTGAGAAGTATAAAGAGGATGGAGTTTTGTGGTATCTGGAAAGCTTTGACCTGAATTCCGAGCGGCTTACGATGGGACTTTGGCATCTTAAGGAGGCCGGCTGGTTTAAATACGCAAAGGGTTTTGTGTTTGGACGGCCGTGCTTTTTTGGTACCGGAACGGATACCTCCTATCAGGAGGCTGTGTCTGCTGCACTTGGAGGATTAGCTGTGCCAATTGTTTTTGAAGCTGATATCGGACATAAACCGCCACGTTTCACAATGATTAACGGAGCAATTGCCAAAGTACACGTAAAGGATGGCAAAGGAGAAATGGAATTCAGATTTGCATAGAGGGTGTAGAAAATGAAAGCAGGGGAGAAAATGAAAAAGGGACAGGAAGATAAAGGAGCATTGGTCCGGTATGCATTCTTTCCGCTAACAGCGGTCTGGAGTGAACTGGTGCTGAGGCTTTGCATTTACCGGGGGCTTCCGGAGGGAACGCTTCGTGCATTTTTATACGCCGGGGGGGTTGGGTGCGTGATTACGGCACTTACCATTTGTTTTCCAAAGAATGTAAACCGTGTAATCGGATATGTCAGTCTGACGGCCGGGATGGTACTGTTTATGACTCAGATGATATATTTTACCATATTCCGCCGTTTTCTGTCCTTTGGTGTGGCAGCGGGGGTCGGGACGGATGTTCTGGAATTCCGACAGCAGATTATGAATACAATTCTGGCACGATGGTATGGAGTTGTTCTGCTTCTGGTTCCGCTGTTGCTGCGTATTTTGCTTGACCTGTATGGTTTTTCCTTTACGCCGGTTGCTTTACGGAGGCTGCTCCTTCCGGCTGGCACGGCAGTGGGGCTGTATCTTTGTTTTTTATTTACCATTGTATCCGGTGATAAGAAAGAGTTTTCTGCATGGTCACTTTATTTTAAGGAGTGGGAAGCAGAGCAGGGAGCTAAGAAGCTTGGGCTGTTTGTCGCAATGGGAAAGGATTTGTTTCACAGTGCGGCAGGAGGGCAGGAGAGTGGAAAATTGGATGTGCTGACCGGAGGAGCGTCGGGACAGCCGACACTTCTGCCACCAAAGTCCGATGTTGGTTCGGAGCCCGAACCGGATGAGAACGAAGAAAATCCGGACTCTGCAGAGAAGGTGCCGGTTGCGACGCCTACACCAAAACCGGAGTATCACCGACTGTATGATTTTGCGGCTTTGGCAGAGAAAGAGAAAAACGAATCGGTGAAAACCATTCACTCCTATCTGGCTCAAATTGCACCGGATCCGAAGAATAAATATACCGGAATGTTTGAGGGCTACAATTATATTATGATTACGGCAGAGGGGTTTTCGCCGTGGGCAGTGGAGGAAGAGCTGACACCGACACTCTATAAGCTGACACATAACGGTTTTGTTTTTAACAATTTCTATACCCCTCTCTGGCATACCAGTACGAGTGATGGGGAATACATTGCCTGTACGGGACT
>CALZBV010000113.1 GCA_945622055.1 uncultured Clostridia bacterium | reverse complement strand
TCTGCCGAAAGCACGCAAGCGTGCTCACCCGAATTCCACCATATCCGCATACATAACTTTTCCAGCTTGCAATGTGGAATTGTCAGCCACGCTCCACTTCGTGGTCGTGTCTGCCGAAAGCACGCAAGCGTGCTCACCCGAATTCCACCATATCCGCATACATATAAAAAATCCTTAAAGACATTTGCTCTCAAGGACTGAATGAGCCACGCGGGACTCGAACCCGCGACACCTTGATTAAAAGTCAAGTGCTCTACCGCCTGAGCTAGTAGCCCATAGAAATGGTGCGTTAAAGAAAATCAACCAACCGCTTCAAACTGGGCTAGCTGGATTCGAACCAGCGAATGCAGGGATCAAAACCCTGAGCCTTACCGCTTGGCGATAGCCCAACAACATTAAATGCACTTTAATGTAATAAAAAAGTCTGTTGCTCTCGCAATAGACTTCAAAGGTGGATACAGGGACTCGAACCCTGGGCCTCCAGAGCCACAATCTGGCGCGCTAGCCAACTGCGCTATATCCACCACATATGATTTGCCGAAGCAAATGTGCCAGAAGGGATTCGAACCCCCGACCCACGGCTTAGAAGGCCGTTGCTCTATCCAACTGAGCTACTGACACACAGAGCAAAGCAAAAAATTAACGGGAAGAAATCCCGTCTGCGGAAGACCGCCTTGCATTTGCAAAAGCGGGTGATGGGAATCGAACCCACGTATCTAGCTTGGAAGGCTAGTGTTCTACCATTGAACTACACCCGCAGAAATATATCTTCGTCACTAAATCGGGGTGACAGGATTCGAACCTGCGACCTCTTGATCCCAAATCAAGCACTCTAGCCAAACTGAGCCACACCCCGTTCAGAGCTTTCGGGAACTAACTTCATTTCCGTGACGCAAGACATATTATATATGATGCCGATAGAAAAGTCAACACTTTTTTGAAAAATTTATTCAATAAATTTTATTTCCCATTTCACCCCACCAAAAGGCTCTGTTTCCAGCACGATATACGTCGGTCGGTAAAGCCCGCCCCGCGGCTCAGACAGGCTTCCGGGATTTAGTACTGTGACCCCGTAGCGCTCGTCCGCAAGTGAAATATGCGTATGACCGTACACCGCAATATCAGCTCCCTGATTCTTTGCCGCCATGGCAAGCGTTTCAATTCCAAGCTTTACCCCATAGCGATGTCCGTGTGTAAGAAAAATTTTGTGACTTCCAAACGGAACTACCTGTTCCTCTGAATAATCTTCGCCATAGTCGCAATTCCCCTTTGCAACATAAACCGGAACCTCAGCCCATTCTTCAATCCGGCAGGCACCTCCCTGAATATCCCCTGCATGCAAAAACAGATCAAAAGGCTTTTCCGCCTCAATGACTTGCTGAATGCCACCGAATCTTCCATGCGTGTCGCTCACAATCACTGCCTTCATAGTATTACAGCTCCTTCTTCATCTCACGTAATGCTTTGGCACGATGAGAAATCTCGTTTTTCTCCTGCATGGAAAGCTCTGCAGTGGTTTTTCCATATTCCGGCACATAGAAAATCGGATCATAGCCAAAACCGTTTTCCCCACAGATCTCCTTTGCAATCCGGCCTTCGATAGTCGCACGGCATACCTTTTCTCTTCCATCCGGCCATACACAGGCAATTGCACAGACAAAACGCGCCGAACGCGCCTCTCCCTCTACGCCTTCCAATTGGTCGATAATGTAGCGGTTCTTGATATCGTAGGAAGTATCTTCACCCATAAAACGTGCAGACAAAATACCCGGTGCCTTATCCATATAGTCTACTTCAAGGCCGGAATCGTCTGCCATCGCAATCTCTCCGGTAAGCTTTGCTACCGTTCTGGCCTTAATCAATGCATTCTCCTCAAATGTAGTACCATCCTCGACGATATCAGCCGTTACTGACGCTTCCTTCATGGAAAGCACCTCATATGGCAAATCTGCCAGAATCTCCTTGATTTCTTTCATCTTACCGGCATTTCCGGTTGCAAAAATAATTCGTTTCATTCGTTTTTTTCCTCTCTGTTTCGATAGCATTCATCAATTACTTTATAAAGTGCACGTGCACAGGCACGCTGTGTTTTCTCTGTTTTCAGCATCTCCAGGTCCCCGGGATTTGACATAAAGCCAATCTCCACCAGCGCACACGGCATAGTACAGTATTTCATCAGATGGAGATTGGAGGAACGTTCCTCAAGATAACGTCTGGTCATTCCCATCTCCCGGCTTACAGTGTACAGACATTTTTCTGCCAGAATCCGCGAGCTGAAATTCTCGTCCACTACCTGAAGCTTACTGTACATTACATCAACACCATGTATGGAGGTATAATCGTTATAATTGCAATGCACACTGAGCAGAAAATCTGCATGGAGTGCATTTGCAAACTCCACACGTGCCGACAGATCCGGAAGGGAATTGTCGAGTCTTGTGTAATAAACCTTGATATCCTCTCTTGTATCCATCAGTTCCTTCAGATACCGGATTACCTTTAAATTCACCGAGGCCTCCGTTACACCGCCACCACTCGTTCCGGGATCATATCCACCATGACCGGCATCCAGCACAATAATCTTATCATACAGTTCAAACGGCCGATACAAGGTAAGGTATATAAACTCCTCGTCCTCAGAAAGCTCTGCTTCGTATACTGAATTGAGTTCCATTAAAATCGTACTCTTGCCATTGTTTTGCGTAATCTGAATATCCCGAACCGTGTCCTCGACCTCTGTCTTCGGTTCCCGCACTAACGGAACATTTTTCTTGTCCTCCGGGATAATAATCTGTTCCGGCGTCGGTTCTCCAACATAATACACATTCTTGCAGACACGCACGACAGAATCGACAGTTACCTCATTCTCTGTCTCAAGCTCCACCGAAATCGTACGATATATCTGTTCTTCCTTTACCTTGACGAGATTTCCCCCGTTCTTTCGGATTAAAACACAATACGAACCCTGCTCTTTTGTAAGCTCCGGAGCATTTTCTCCAAACAAATACTCCCAGACTGTCTCAAATTCCTGCTCATGATGATTCCCGCCCGGTGTCTGACTGCCAAAGGAATCCTTTTCGTTCTTTGAACTATTTTCTGTATCCGGGTTCTTTTCCGAATTCAAGCTATCAATCTGTCCCGGAAAATTGTCCTGCATCGCAGCTGACTTTGCATGGACAAAACAATTCTTCATTGCAACACCCTGAAGCAGACAAATCAATGCCGAAAATAATGCCAGAAAAATCCCGCTTCGAAGCACTCTTTGTCGTTTTTGTTCCTCGTCCTTCATCAGAAAGACCTCCCTTTACTACTTCCTCTTTTGAAATGGCTTCCGTTCACTGCCTCCGTAAAAGCCTGTAACGTTGTAAAAGCTCCTTCGTTTCCTCAATATATTCCGGATAATCTGCAATAAACTGAAGTATCGCAGCCTCATTCCGCTCCTTCTGTTTTGCGTTATAATCAATATGATCCCGCAGCTTCTGTCGTCTGATGTTCAGGCTGTGACGCACCTCCACCATCTCGCGCCCATCCAGCAGTGCTCCCGGCTGCAGCACCCAGATTCCTGCATCAAAAACACCATATTTGCGAAGCTCACGAATAATTGCAGTACGATAAGCTTCCTGCTGACGCTCATTTTTCCGGAATTGTTCTTCCTCTGCCTTGATGCGGAGGTATTCCTTCCACATCATCTCCAGCTGGGAAGAGCTACCCGTATGATATTTCTCGTAAGCATAGTCAATCGCCCACGTACAGTTTACATATTTCAGCTTGATTTTATTCTCAACTTCAATTACCTTATTTCGGTTCCGTTCTGCTACCTTCATACGATACAGATTTTTCCGTGTCGTTACCAGAATATACATGGAAGCCGCGAGTCCGACGATGACCGTCAATAGAAACGGTACACGCAAATCCTTTCCGCTTTTCGCCCCAAGCCAGAAAAACAGAAGAATAAAACCCATTACCCCCACAAAAACACCAATCATTACCTTTTTCAGAAACTCATTCGTTGCAAGGCACTCCTCGTATTCCATGGTAAATACCGATTTTTCCCCGGCCATGTAGTTAAGCTTTCCTTCAATCTCAATCTGGCGCGCTTCTTCCTCCTTCAGCCAGCGAATCGTTTTTGGCATTTCCTCCTCATGAAGCGCCAGAAATCCCTTCTGTGCACCGGAAATCGACGGCTCCTTCTGCCCGATTCTGGACCTTTCCTCTGAAAGCTTCAGAAGCTGCTTTGCCGCATCCGTTACAACTGCCTTACTCTCTCCGGAAAGGTGCTCCACCTTTTCCACATCAGACAGGTAGGACGTCACAAGACCGTATTCATTTTTTGCCTCCTCCATCTGCTGCACGGCCTCATCAATCAGGTCAGCACACTCCTTATAAAAAACCTGACGGGTATGCGCATCGGTCACATCCTTTCCGATACCGGCCTGACGGACCTCGGGGGCACTCTGTTTTTTCTTTTTACTTTTGAACCAGGAAAACAGTCCCATTGTCGCACCTATTCCTTCTACATGTTATCCATTCTGTATTGCTGTTTAAATTCTTCCACAAGACTCTGCGTTGCCTGCCGGTATTCCTGCAGCTGCCCTTCCTCTAAGAGCTTTTTAACCCGCATCATTCTCCGGTAATCTGCCGTTTCTCCGGCTTCAATCGTAACGCCCAGAAGCTTTGTGTCAAGCTCCGAGCGCAGCTGCTCTGACACACCATAGCGCTCCAGTGCATTCAGGTAATCGTTGTCCCTCTTGGAAAGCCTGAGTGCAAGCAGATAGGATTGAAGGGATTCCGGATTCCTGTTTTTTTCATAGCTCTCTGCAAAATATACCGCCGCAGTTCCCGGCCCCGTGGTGTGAAGCTCGCAAACCGCAAGATTATGGTAAAGGTTGCCGATTGCCACCTCCGAAAGCTCCTTTTCCTTTCTGCTGCGGAGAAGTGATTCATAAATTCCGGCAGCCTCCCGGTAATTTCTGCGTTCCAGATAAGCATCCGCCCGCACCTTTTGCTTCTGCCAGCCGGGCATCTCCGAAACCTTCTCCAGTTCAAGCATAAACTCTGCAATTTCCTCCGCCGTATACATCGGGGTAATTCCGAAAATCACCGTCGCATATTCCTTTGGCATTGCGTCCGCTGCCAAAAGCAGCCGAAGTCTTCCTGCGACTTCAGGAAGCAGGAGCTCTGTTTCGAAATAATCCGCAAGTGCCGGGTCCGTCAGGAAGTCTTCCGCAGTTGCGGCATTGTAGTATAAGTAATAACAGATTTCCTCCGCCGAAAAAAGCCTTATGTTGCTTTTTCCGACACGAAACGCATGCTTTCCGCGTTTTCCCGCACATAGGATTACTCTCGCCATACTACATTCCTTTCCTGCGTTTTTGCATTATTGTTCCAACTGTGCCAAATCAATAATCTCCTCATACAGCCGCCCGGTAGAAGGATAAAAATCACCAAAGCCCAAATCCTTTAGCTGGATTACCATTTGCGTCTTCGTAACAAAAAACACCCTCACGGCATACCGGCTGGTCCGGTCTGCCCGAACCGTAAGGTCTCCGGGGGCAATTCGAAGCTGATATTCCCGGTCCGTTGCCACCTTCGTCACCCGAAACGTAAGCCGGTCCACTGTATCTAACAGCACCGTCACCTCAGAATGAATCTGCCCGAAGGTTTCTCCTGCATGTGCCAGACAAAGCTCCTGCTCATCTGTCGTCTCTGCCTGTAAAAATACATCATAGGTAATCTGATCCGGCCAGAAAACAGAAAACGGAGCCTTCTGGTTTCGAAAAAAAATATCTGCCGCCTTATAGCACGCACCCTGCGTATATAGGTTCTGTCCGCGGAATACCCGTCTTCCCACAGAGAGCATACGAAGCACCTCAGAGGTCCATTCTCCCTCAAAGCCGCGTCCCGTAATATAAAGCGTTGCCGTCTTTCCCTGGAGCTCCTTTCCTGCAAGCCGTTCAAACGTAAGTGCCGCCCGCTCCGTTGTTTCCGTTTTGATGTAATCTGCGGGCATCGTATCCGAGTAGTCCCGCAGGTCGGAAAGTAACAACCGTTCTCCTCCACGCATATAACATTCCATAGAGTAAAAACGAAGACCTCCGGTAGTGTAATCAAATGCCGCGGCTCCCTTTTTCCAGAGCCCCTCCTCCTGGCGGAGCGAATAGTTCAAAAATGCCGTCAGATGGCTCAGAATCAAAACCCGGTCTTCTTTCCACCCAAGGCCGAGAAAAAGGTTTCTTAAAAACTCCGCCGAAGCCTCATTATCCGCTTCTTCACAGGTTACGGCAATCAGTCCGATTTCCTGTGAATAAAATCGCTCCTCTATCCGTTTAAGTAAAAGCTTTAGAAAGAGCTCCGTAAGTTCCCGCGCATTCGGCTCATCCTTCCCCCCGGCCGTCTCTCTTCCAAGCATCGCCGCGTGAAAAAATGCAGAAGCTCTTTTTCCTTCTGTCTCCGTGCTTTCCTCAAGCTTCCAGGTATCACCTGAGCTTACCAGAACCGTCGGCAAAAATTCTCGTCGCGTCAAAGCGTCAAAGGCGACCGCCTCAGGCTCTGCCGAATACGGCCGCATCACCGTAACCTGGGTAATATCATCACACAGGTCTATTCCCAAAACAAGCTGACTGCCTTCCTGCATCTTTTACTCCTTTATCGGTGAAAACAGATGATTCACCGTATATTCCATCCGATAGTAATTCTCCAGCATATCCATCATGGTCTTTTCGTCCTGAAGATCCATCGCAGTTAAAATCAGATTAATCTGCCCGTATTTCGTCGTTTCATCATTGAACCTGTCTCCGTCCGCTTTTTTGAAAAAGCTCTCGGTAATCGTCTGCCCGCCTTCGTTCTCCTCTGTTATGTAGTACTGAAGCATTTCCCCGTAAAACAAAATGAATTCCTTCACGAAAAAACCATATCCGATATGCTTCATCTCCTCAGAAACAAAATCCGTCAGTTCAGAGTTATCGTACAGATACGAAATCTTCACCCTGTTCTCCGGCTTTGTATGGTACTCTACATATACCTTGCCCTCCATCTCCGGCGGCACGGAAGCCTTTCCTTCAAAGGCCGTAAAGAACGGAAACAGCATATCCTGTCTTGCAAATTCCTCCAGACTCTGATTTACAAAGCAGCGTTCTTCCTCTGTCAATGACTCTTGTTCGGAGAAAATCTTAAGCATTGCCAGCCTGCAAATCGTACTGTTCTCTCCTGCTTCCTTTAACAGAAGAGGGAAAAGTCCCTTTGCCAGTTCACATCCATGGACAAAATACCGGTAGGCATAAAAGGACAGGTAGGCCCGAATCAGCTTCGGGTTCGCCCTTTTTTTGCAATATGAGAAAAATACCCTGTGGTCATCCGGCAGAAAATTCTCAGTAAACAAATGTTGCCCAAGCAGACGTTCTTCCAGATCTCCTGCCTCTATCTCGTATTCTCCGCAGCTCTCCCACAACCGATACATATCCATCGTGGTACCATTGTAGTAAAGCGCGAGATAGCGTATGATTTTTTCGTTATACTGGTTCTGCCGGAACACCTCAAAGCACAGCAGAAGCAGCATATCGTTCATTTCTTCCCCACACTGCAGAAGCATCCGTTCACAAAGCTTTAACAGCCTCTTTACCGAAATGCCGTCCATGCCATATTTCATCACTGCATCAAGTGCGAGGTCGTACCGACCGCGCACAATAAAAAGCTCTACCACCTGACAGCGTTCTTCCTTATCCAGATACTCCGGAAGCAATCTCGTCAGGTAATAGTCCAGAAGCTCTCCCTGAAAGCTGTCATAGCAATACTTTACAAGCGCATATACCTCCCTTTGCCTGAACTGTTCCTTCAGCCCCGAAAGTCCCACCACACGCTTACACAGTTCAATGGAATCTACCCCTACCGTACGGAAATTATGAACCTTTTCCAGCAGATTCAGTAAAAGCTCCCTGTTCTCGCCTGCCTGCTCATAGCAG
>CALZBV010000112.1 GCA_945622055.1 uncultured Clostridia bacterium | reverse complement strand
TGATGAACCGCTGAACGGAATCGATATTATTGCAAGAGAGCAGGTGATCCAGACGATTGTAGAGGCAGCACAGGAGAAAAAGACACTGGTGATTTCCAGTCATCTGGTGGATGAGCTGGAGCCGATTGTGGACAACATCATTTTTATGAAGAACGGGGAAGTGATTCTCTCCGGTGAGGCAGAGCAGATCCGCGAGGAACGCAAAAAATCAATTGTTGAGCTGTATAAAGAGTTATATACCGCATAAGGAGGAGAGAAAATGGGTAAATTAATGAAATATGAGTTTCGTAAGCAGCTGACTTCCAAGCTTATTGTTTTCGCAATGCTTGGAGTAATAGAAATTGGTTTCTTTATTGGTATTTTGGCAGATAAAACGAACCTTATATCAATCTGTATGGTCTTTTTGTATTTTACAGCAATAATTTCCATGTTTTATTTTGGATTCGAATCGATTTTTACGTTTTCCAATGATTTAAAAACCAAACAGAGCTATATGCTGTTTTTGGTGCCGAGAAGTGCGTATCAGGTAGTAGGTGCAAAGATATTGACAACAGTGATTCAGACGTTTGCGGCTGCAATCGCATATGTCGCTGTAGGGGCGGTGGATGGTTTTGTGCTCTGTGCAAGGTACGGAAGTGTAAAGCAGGCCCTGGAAGCGATTCGGGAAATGTTAAAGGCTTTTACCGGAATTGAGATTGATGTATTTGAAGTAATCTGGCTGCTTCTGATGGTATTAGTGACCTGGCTTGTATTTATTACGATGGCAATGTTTGCCATTACCCTTTCGGCAACTCTGCTTGCAAATACAAAAAGTAAATGGAAGGGTTTTATCAGCTTCCTCATTTATATTGCGTTAAACAGATTTTTCGGAAAGATTGCAGAGCTTCTGCTTAAGGACCGGATGTTCAGAGACGGCGAGATTATTATGAATTCCGCGGCATGGGCGTTTGTGCTTTTTTATGTGCTGGTTCTGGTTTTGGGTTTTCTCGGAACGGCGTATCTTCTGGAAAAGAAAATCAGTGTCTGAGTCAGTAGCCGGACTGACTGGAGCAACGAAAGAAGGGGTGTGGCAGATGGCTGCACCCTTTTTGACAGTTTACTGATTTTTGCCTTTTTCGAAGCGCTTTTATGCTTGACGAACAGGCACTCAAAACGTATAATATAAATGGGTATGTCCGCCCGATGAAAGCTAAGGAGTCCTGACCCCGAGATGGAATAAAAGGGACAAAAAAATGCAAGGGGGAATGTTTATGTTGGAGATTTTTAGAACAACAAGTGCAGGCGAATTTTTTACTCTGGAGAAAATCGAGAAGGATTGCTGGATTTCTCTCACTGCACCAAACCCCCGGGAACTGGAAATTGTATCAAAAGAAACAGGCGTTGAGTTAGACGCGCTTCGGGCCGCACTCGATGAGGAAGAACGTGCGCGTGTGGAATTTGAAGATAATTATCAGATGATATTAATCGACTCGCCGGAGATTGAGAAGGAAATGGTAGATGATATTGAGCGGAACCGTTATGTTACGATGCCACTTGCAATCATTACCGTAAAGGATATTGTAATTACGGTTTCCCTTCGCGAAACTCCGATTCTTGAGTTTTTTAAAACAGGGAAGAGCAGAGATTTTTTTACGTATAAGAAGACACGGTTTATTATGCAGGTTTTTTACCGTGTGGCAACGGTATATCTTCAGTATCTTCGTGTGATTAACCGTCAGAGTGAGATGTTAGAGGACCGTTTGAAGGAAAAGCAGAGAAATCAGGAGATTCTTGAGATGCATGAGCTTGAGAAGGCGCTGGTCTACTTCACAACATCGCTTCGTTCGAATGAAGCCGTGTTTGAGAAGCTTTTGAAGACGGAAAAGGTAAAGCGTTATCCGGAGGATGAGGATTTACTTGAGGACGTAATTATCGAGAACCGGCAGGCACTTGAGATGGCGAACATTTATACCGGAATCCTCAGCAGCACCATGGATACGTTTTCCTCGGTCATTTCGAACAATATGAATATCGTCATGAAGACTCTGGCAACACTTACGATTGTATTGTCGATTCCGACCATGATTGGTAGCTTTTACGGCATGAATGTACCGCTTCCGGGAGAAGCCTCTCCATATGGATTTCCAATTGTTTGTGGTGTTGCGGCACTGATTACCGCCGTGGTTGCCATTATTTTCAGAAAGAAGGATTTGTTTTAATGAAGTTAATCAACAAACTGGAGCGTAAATTCGGACGCTATGCGATTTACAATCTGATGATGTACATGATTGTCATATACATTGCCGGTTTTATACTGGATTTGATTGCCCCGACTTTTTATCAGCGATTTTTGTCTCTTGAGGTTTATTATGTGCTTCACGGACAGGTGTGGCGACTGGTAACCTTTATTCTTCAGCCGCCGAGCACAAACCTGCTGTTTTTTGCAATTGAGCTTTTATTGTATTATTCCATTGGCATTTCGCTGGAAAGAATGTGGGGAGCCTTCCGGTTTAATCTTTATTATTTTTCCGGATTGGTGTTTCAGATTCTGGCAGCCTTCCTTTACTATGGCATTGTCTGTGCAATCGGTGGAGGCGGACTGCTTCCGGTTACTACTGCGGGAGTCGGAAGCCTGTACTATGTGAACCGTTCGATGTTCCTTGCATACATCGCAATGGTTCCGGATGCGGAATTCCGTTTATACTTTGTTCTTCCGATAAAAGCAAAGTGGCTTGGTATTTTCTATGGAATTTTTATGGCGTATGACGTAATCAGTCTGTTTGCCCATGGATATTATCCACTTGCAATTTCCATTATTGTATCAGTGGCAAACTTTTTGATTTTCTTTTTCATGACAAGAAATTATCATAAGATTTCGCCGTCAGAATACAAACGTCGTGCAACCTTCCGAAAGAAGATGAACGATGCAAAGTGGGATTCGGGAAATATCGTGGAGTTTCGCGGACGCAATGTGATTACAAGACATAAGTGTGCGATTTGCGGAAGAACGGAACTGGATGACGATTCACTGGAATTTCGGTTCTGCTCCAAATGTGACGGAAATTATGAGTATTGTTCGGACCACCTGTATACGCATACACATGTAAAAAAAGAAGATAAGTAAGCGTAGCGGAAGCGGAAACAGGGCTATCGCAAGTCCCGGTTTTAGAAGGTGGGTGAAAGAAGTTAAAAGTGGTGGCTTGTGCTATACTTACGTTATGAAAACGCGGAAATCAAAAGAACAGAAACAGGAAGGAAATCATTATGGACCATACAACGATACAGGCACGTAAGGCTTTGATGGCAGGAAGGGAGCCTGAGAAAAATCTTCCGGTTTATTTAAAGGGAGTGGCGGGTGCTTATTACAGGATGGCTAATTTCAACCTTGCGATGCAGTATGCAACGTTTGATGGAGCACTCTCCGGTCACGGTCTCTTTTTCGGGGAGGAAGAGGACTTGTACGCAAAGCAGTTAAAGGAGCTGCTTACGCAGTATGTATCCGGGATGGTGACGCCGGAGCTTTCGGAGGAGGGCTTAAAGAAGCTGCTTGCACTCCGTACGGAGTTTATTGACCGGATGCAGGTGCTCACTGCTTACACGGATAAGCTGTATCTGCATGAATATGTCTTAAAGCGTCTTGCACCGGGCATGGAGCATACGGAGGAGGAGATTGACAGCAACGATGCGGTCAAAGAGCTGACAGGCTTTTTGTTCCATGAGGGAAGAAAGGATTATTTAAGGGAGAATCTTTCTTATGTAATATCAGAGCTTCCAATCCGCATGACAAAGGCAAGATTTTTTGAATGGGTGAAGCAGACCTCAGCAGCCTTCCGGGAATCAGATGCAGAGAGCTTAAACAGATCCTTCTATATGCTGTATTCCGCAGCAGGACTTTTAGAGCCTTTGGGAATGGAGCGCTTTGCAGAGTTAAAAACAGCGCTGGAGTATTTTGATACCCTGGACTATCGCTCCATGACAGAGGAAAAATACGAAGAAGCAAAGGTAATGTTAGAGACGGTTACGGAGCACCTGTCCGGGTTCAGTGACAGCTATTGCAGCATGATGGAGCTCATCAACAGCATGACGTCCATTTTTCTGATGCTTCCGTTTGTTTCACCGGAGGACGAGAAGAGCGTTGGCTGCTGTATCAATGCTTTGAAGCTTTCGCTGCGCGAGGAACCGGCAACAGAGGAGGAGCTGATGGAGGCATTTTCGGCATTGGAAGGTGTGCCGGAGGAGCTGGAGACAGAGCTTTTGGCAGAGGAGGGTATTCTTTCGGAATTTCCGGTGAAGGATTCCCTGATTGAGGCGATGATGCAGAAGGTACTGTTTTCCAGAATACAGTATGCAAAGCAGCTTCATACGACGAGCCTGTTTGTGAATCCGGAGGAAACGTTCGAGAAGGTGGAGTTTGACGAAGAAATCGAGAAATTCTGTAAGATACTGTCGGAGAAAATGGATCAGGGACAGAAAGCGATGAATCGTGCAAGAATGGCACAGGTTTTGTATCATCTTCCGGTTCCGTTTACGAAATCGTCGGATGTACAAAGTTATATGATGTCGACGTTGGATAATTGCCATGATGCATCGGAAAAGACGGCAGCAATGAGGATTATTCGGGGGTTTGCAGAGGAGAGGTAATGTATGGTTGTCTGGAAGGAAGAGCTGTTCTGTGCAGGTATTTCAGAAAAAAAACAAAAGCGTATTGTGCGCGCGATCGGGAAAAAGAGACCGGTCGGTAAGGTATACCTGATTACGGCACCTTCCAATCCGGAGAATAAACTGGATCTTTTACAGGCAAACCAGTTATTACAGCCTTACTATAAAAACCGGGAGGTCTGCGTTTACGGACTGGCCGGTAGTGAAGAGGATGCGATGGAGCTGGCAGCGGCTATGGTTTGTGGTACATATGCGGCAACCGGCAGCTTTGATGTGATAGGATATCTGGAGATTCTACAGGGTAAGGCAGGTGATTCTGCTTGATTGCGATACTGAAAGGGCTTCTGTTTCTGTTAAAGCTTCTCGGAATCCTTATTTTGTGCCTGCTTGGACTTGTATTGCTTTTGCTGCTTCTGGTACTTTTTGTACCGGTCCGTTACAAAGGAAGCTTTGTCAATGAAACGGATACGGGGGTCCGAAAGCTGAACGCCCGGGTATCCTTTTTGAATCCGTTGATACGATTTCGGTTATGGCTGGTGGAAAACAAGGTGCATTTTACCGTCCGGGTACTTGGCTTTTGCGTAAAAGACAGCGACAGACCGAAAAAGCCAAAGAAGGAAAAGAAGGACAAAAAGAAAAAGTCAGAGCAGGATACTTTAAAAGATACTTCAAAACCGGAAGAGGAAAGGGCAGAGCCGGCAGCAGCCGGGAAAAACGCAGAGGAAACAAAGGGGATTCAGGAGAAAAACGAGGTCCGGGCGGAAGAAATAGATGCCGTTCCTTCGGAAGAAGAGAAAAAAGAAGGTTTCCGGAAGAAAATCCAAACCGTATTCCGAAACATTTCGTACAAGATAAAAAATCTGGTTGCAAAAATCAAGGCAATACCGGAGAAGATAAAACAAAAAATTCAAAAAACAAAGGCAAAGCTTGTGCTACTTGTGAGAAAGAAGGAGGAGGTGCTTCGCTTCCTTTCCGAAGAGACGAACAAGGCAGTCATCGGAGATGCCTTTGGACTGGCAGGAAAGCTCCTAAAGCATATTTTACCGTATAAGATAAAGGGTTCCCTTGTATTTGGAACAGGTGACCCGGAGAGTACCGGAAAAGCGCTTGGCGTTTTGGCGGTGTTTTATCCGGTTTATGCAAAAAGCCTTACAATCCGGCCGGATTTTTCCGATAAGAGAATTGATGCGGAATTGACATTTTGCGGAAGAATCCGCTTGGCAACGTTATTATGGCGGTTTGCAGGATTTTGGTGGAGTAAGGAAACAAAGCAGTTTCGAAAGAAATATAAAAAGCTGCAGCAGGTGTTAAAGGAAAAGGCAGAATAAACGGCGCAGGGCGCAGAAAGGGAATGCAGTATGGCAGAGAACAATTTTAATCAGACAGTGGAGGCTTTGTTTAAGGGAATGGATGGATTCCTTTCCACCAAGACCGTTGTAGGGGACGCAGTGAAGTTTGATGACGGAACCATTATTTTACCGCTCGTGGATGTGAGCTTTGGAGTCGGAGCAGGTGCATTTGCGGGAAATGCCAAGAACAATGCCGGTGGTGGAATGGGAGGAAAGATTTCGCCAAGCTCCGTACTTGTTTTGAAGGATGGGCATGCAAAGCTTGTAAATGTAAAGAACCAGGATGTGGTTACGAAGGTAATTGATCTTGTTCCGGATGTTTTGGACCGCTTTACGAAGGGAAAGAAGGAAAAGGAAGAGCTGGACAAGAAGGTAAATGAAGTAGTAGATGGTATGGAAGAAGATTAAAAGCAGGAGATTTATGCGCAATTGAGAAAGCGCAAGAAATTAAGGCTGAAAAAAATAAAAATTTTTCTTGCATTCTTTCGAAGTTTCTGATAGAATAGGTTTGTTTGTAGGCCATTGCCTTTATATCATTTAAGGAGGTGCAATAGACATGGCTAGATGTGCGGTTTGCGATAAGGGCGCTCTGTTTGGTATGCAGATTAGTCATTCCAGAAGTCAGGTTTCCGGAAGAGCAAATAAGATGTGGAAGTCGAACATTAAGTCCGTTAAGGTTAAGGTTAACGGCGGCGCAAAGAAGATGTATGTATGTACGTCTTGTTTAAGAGCCGGCAAGGTAGAGCGCGCTTAGTTAAGACACCTGCATGGCGGAAGAGAATACAGGGGGATTTTGCAGGACCTTGGTTTTGCAAAGTCCCTTTTCGCGTTTTACGACACTAACTGCAAAAGAGCCGGTAGCCCAAAAAGAGAAAAAGAACGATTAATATGACATTCAGGAGGACACTGCGGACAAAGAAGGTGAGCAGCATTCCGACTGCAATCCAGAACAGGATAAAGCCCAATACTTTATGCATGGTTCCCAAACTCCGAAGGATATGTTATAATACAATATGTTTCAGAATTGTTAAGGTTCTTTAATTTTCAAAAAAACGGTTCCATTTTTATGAAAAATGAGGTATACTTGACTTGATATGGAGCTGAATAAAGAGGCAGAAGGAGGGATTTCTATGAACGCAACCATGAATACCAATCTCGGTGATGTTATGATTGATAATGAGGTTATCATGAAATATGCCGGATCGGCAGCTATTGAGTGCTTTGGTGTTGTCGGTATGGCAGCAGTCAGCATGAAGGACGGTTTTGCGAAGCTTCTACGCATGGATAGCCTGAGCCGTGGTGTGAATGTAACGGTTACGGACAATAAGATCACAATTGATTTTCATATTATTGTAGCTTACGGTGTAAGCATCTCTGCAGTTGCGGACAATCTGGTTTCAAACGTAAGATACAAAGTGGAGGAGTTTTCCGGTCTCACGGTTGAAAAAATTAATATATACGTAGAAGGTATCCGTGTCATTGACTAATCGGAATCTTTGCGTGAAGGAGGAAAAAAAGTGGGTATGAATACAATTGATGCAGCTATGGTCCAAAAGTGTTTCCTTTCGGGAGCAAAGCGCATCGAGGCAAACAAAGAGTACATTAATGAGTTGAATGTTTTCCCGGTTCCGGACGGTGATACCGGTACGAACATGACGCTGACGATTATGTCAGCGGCAAAGGATGTCAGTGCACTTTCTGAGCCGACGATGGAGATGGTCTGCAAGGCGATTTCCGGCGGGTCTCTTCGTGGTGCACGCGGCAACTCAGGTGTTATTCTTTCACAGCTTTTCCGTGGTTTCACAAAGGAAATCAGAGAAAAGGACTGCATTACGACTGCTATTTTGGCAAATGCTTTTGAGCGTGCCGTTGAGACTGCATATAAGGCAGTTATGAAGCCGAAGGAAGGAACGATTCTGACGGTTGCCAGAGGTGGTGCAGAGCGTGCCACCGATTTTACAATAAGTCATCGTTTTATCTGGGCACCGGAGCTGCATTTCA
>CALZBV010000111.1 GCA_945622055.1 uncultured Clostridia bacterium | reverse complement strand
TTACCGGCCGGTTTTACTTGGATTTCTCCCTTTCGTATGTGCTTTTTTCTGCAGAATCTGTGACACGCTGGTAGATGCGTTTGTCGCACTTATGAGAAATACCGTGCTTGCTCCGCAGAAGAACCGGATGACCATCTGGGTTGGTACGAAGGTTACTCATATGCTCGGTACATTTATGGATGGAATTGTATTTTGCCTGAATAAAACGATTTTCAGAAATCATCCGATTGAACATTCCTTCGTGTCAGTATTTGCAGTCAGTGAACAGGAGGCAAAGCAGACCTTTGCGCTTATCACCGGAAGTGTATCCTTTGGTCTTTTACTGGCAGCCACCGGTCTGGTGCTTACCCTGATTTATCTGCTGGTATAAGGAAAGCCTGTATTTTACGAGAGGGAAGGCTGTTCCTTACGATTCAAGAAAAATAGTGGAAAGCTATTGAAACTCTGCGGTAAATTTGGTATGATAGTACTGTTTAGTATTTTCAGACGTGTGATAAAGTGTTGAAAGGAATGAATTCTTAACGTGGAGAAGATTTCAGTTAATCATATTAATCCGTTTTTGATGTCTGCGTCCCAGGTGGTAGAACAGGTATGCGGAATTAAAATGACGCGTGGACCGATTGCAAAAGACAGCACGGAGATTGATGGAGAACCGTTGTTTATTATGCTCGGTGTTACGGGCGAGATGACCGGTCAGGTTTGTCTTGTATTTGATATAGAGGTTGCAAAGGATATTGCATCCCGAATGATGATGGGGATGCCGGTCAATGAGATTGATGAAATGGCAAAGAGTGCGCTCAGCGAGCTTGGCAATATGATTATGGGTAATGCGGCGACGCTTCTTTCCAATTCGAATGTCCTCATTGATATCACACCTCCTACGCTTGGGACCGGAAATGCAAGGATTGCTTCTCCGAATATGACATGCATCCGGGTGCCGCTTCAGTATGAGGTGGGTGAGATTCGGCTGTATTTTCTTTTGAAGCTGGCGTAAGCAACCAAACCCGGCTGGTATATTTTGAAAATGAGAGTAAATTGAGGTTAATTATGGGTAATAACAAAATAAAAAAGATCAATTCTGCAGAGAAAGCACCGGTGAAAAAGGTGGGAACAGGTATTTCGGGAAAGGTGATTGGTCTTATTCTTATTGCACTTGCGGTAGTGCTTTCCGTTGTATTGATTTGTGTGGAATCCGGCATGGGCAACAAGCTTACAATCCGGAATAAGTCTTCGATTGATATTTCAGAGCTTAAAATCTGGTATGAGGATGATAACGGAACGATTACCGATGTAATGGAGTTTACGGATATCGCGCCGAAGGAAAAGATTGTAGAGTCGATTAAAGCCCTTGGGCTTTCTGAAATTCGCGGACAGGCCTTTATGACGGTACGCGTAAAATTTGCGGGTGGCGGAGAGGCACAGCTGCAGTCCAGTCAGATTTTAAATGATTTTAGCGGAAGACTCAGTCTTGAGGTTTCGGATACCTCCGGAGAGGAAGTGATGCTTCGGCTGAAGGCAGGAGAAGGCTTATTTAATTCCAGTACCTCCACCCAGTGTGATGATGCATACTATATCAATCCGATGAACGGATATGTTGAATAAACAACAAATATAGTGAATTACAGACAGAAAGGAAATTTACGATGGTTACTTTGTTAAAAAACGGCGCTTATGTATTAAATGGCACGGAAGTGATCGAGGATATCCCGGAGAACAGAGCACTCCTTGCGGCAAAGCTGGGAACGGTTCCTACGGAAGAGGAGGCAAGACAGGCAACCTTATCCTACGGTATTTTAAAAGCACACAATACTTCCGGAAACATGGAGAAGCTGAAGATTAAGTTTGATAAGCTTACCTCTCACGATATTACCTTTGTTGGTATTATCCAGACGGCAAGAGCAAGCGGACTTACAGAGTTTCCTGTTCCTTATGTTCTGACAAACTGCCATAACAGCCTTTGTGCAGTAGGCGGAACGATCAATGAGGATGACCACATGTTTGGTCTTTCCTGTGCAAAGAAATACGGTGGCATCTATGTTCCGCCGCATCAGGCAGTAATTCACCAGTTTGCAAGAGAGATGCTTGCAGGTGGTGGCAAGATGATTCTCGGTTCCGACAGCCATACCAGATACGGTGCACTTGGTACCATGGCGATTGGTGAGGGTGGACCGGAGCTTGTAAAGCAGCTGCTGAATAAGACATATGATATCAATATGCCGAAGGTTGTTGGTGTTCATATGACCGGTAAGCCGGTAAAGGGCGTTGGACCGCAGGATATTGCACTTGCAATTATCGGAGCTGTTTTCGCCAATGGCTATGTTAACAATAAAGTAATGGAGTTCTTCGGTGAAGGTGTTCATAATCTGAGTGTGGATTACCGCATCGGGGTTGATGTAATGACAACGGAGACCACCTGTCTTTCCTCTATCTGGGAGACGGATGCAGCAGTGAAGGAATTCTATGAGCTGCACAGAAGACCGGAGGATTTTGCAGAGCTTAAGCCTGCTGCGGTTGCATACTACGACGGTATTATCGAGGTTGAGCTGGATAAGATTCGTCCGATGATTGCAATGCCGTTCCATCCGAGCAATGTATATACGATTGCTGAGGTAAAGGAGAATCTTGAGGATATCCTGGCTGAGGTGGAGAAGAAGGCCCTCGTAAGTCTGAATAACAATAAGGTTACTTATAAGCTTCGTGATAAGATCCGCGATGGAAAGCTCTACATTGAGCAGGGTGTAATCGCAGGCTGCGCAGGCGGTGGATATGAGAATATTTGTGATGCAGCGGATATCTTAAAGGATAAGTTTATCGGTAATGATGAGTTCTCGCTGAGCGTATATCCTGCAAGCCAGCCGGTATTTATGGAGCTGGTGAAAAACGGAAGAGTTGCAGAGCTTATGCGTGCCGGTGCTACAATCCGTACCGCATTCTGCGGACCGTGCTTTGGTGCAGGTGATGTTCCGGCAAATAATGGCTTAAGTATCCGTCATTCGACCAGAAACTTCCCGAACCGTGAGGGCTCTAAGGTTACCAATGGACAGATTGCTTCCGTGGCACTTATGGATGCGCGATCTATTGCTGCAACCGCTGCAAACAAGGGGTATCTGACCGGTGCAGATGAGCTTGATGTTACGTTCACGAAGCCGGCATATTACTTTGATTCCACGATTTATGAGAATAGAGTTTACTTCGGAGCAGGAAAGCCGGATCCGAGTGCTGAGGTTAAGTTTGGTCCCGGTATTGTTGACTGGCCTGCAATGTCTTCCCTTACGGAGGATATGCTGTTAAAGGTTGTTTCTGAGATTCATGACCCGGTTACGACAACGGATGAGCTGATTCCGTCCGGCGAGACTTCTTCTTACCGTTCGAATCCGCTTGGTCTTGCTGAGTTTACGCTTTCCAGAAAGGACCCGGCATATGTAGGTCGTGCCAAAGAGGTTCAGAAGGCCGAAAAGGCAAGAATCGCCGGTGGCAGTCTTGCAGAGATTAAGGAGGCGAACGCTGAAGTAGCGGAAGCATTTGAGCTGGTTGCAAAGCAGATGGAGGTAAATCCGTCCGCTACGGAGATTGGCAGTGTGATTTACGCAACCAAGCCGGGAGATGGTTCCGCACGTGAGCAGGCAGCCAGCTGTCAGAAGGTGCTTGGAGGTCTTGCGAATATCGCGAAGGAATATGCAACGAAGCGTTATCGCAGCAACCTGATTAACTGGGGAATGCTTCCGTTTTTGATTGAGGGCGAGCTTCCGTTTAAGAATGGTGATTTTATTTTCTTAAAGGATATCCGGAAGGCTGTTGTGGAAAAGCAGTCTGAGATTACTGCCTATGTAGTAGGCGAAACGATGGTTCCATTTACCGTACGTCTGGGAGAGCTTACGGATGATGAGCGTGAAATCATTACCAAGGGTTGTCTGATTAACTACTATCGTGGCTAATGCAAAGGAGCGTCAAATGAAGGAAAAGAATAAGAGCTTAAAAAGTACGTTTGTCGTAGCGGCAACTGCTTTCTGTCTCGGTGGTGATCTTATTTCCTGTAATGGTGCAAATCAGGAGGGCAATGGTGTAACTCCGCCGCTTACGGCGGAGGTCACCGGCTCTCTTTCTGTATCAGGGGAAAACGAAACGACACCGGAGCTTACAAAATCACCTGAGCTTACAAAGATACCGGAGGAGCCCACCGCGACACCGGATGCTGCAGATGGAATCCGGAAATATGCACTTGCAAAATATCCAACGCTTTATGCGGATATTCCGGATCCGGATATTATTCGTGTTGGTGAGAATTATTATATGACCAGCACAACGATGAATCTTTGTCCGGGCGTACCGGTGATGAAATCAACAGATCTGGTGCACTGGAAGATTGTTAATTATGTGTATGATGTGCTGGAAGAGGATGACTTTGGACGCATGGAGAATGGGAAGGATATGTATTCCCGCGGCTCCTGGGCAGCCTCGCTTCGTTATGAGGAAACCAGCGGTCTGTATTATGTTGGTTTTAACAGCAACAATCATGGATTTTATATTTATACCACAGAGGATATTGAGAACGGAACCTGGAAAAAATATAAACTCAATGGATTTTTACATGATCCGGGACTTTTGTTTGATGACGGAAATTTATACGCCATCTCGGCAAGCGGTGGTACCTGTCGTCTTCAGCAGTTAAAGCTGAATGAGGAAAAGGGTACAGTTGAGACAGTCGGTGGCGCAAAAACGCTGTTTACTGCGTCGGGCTGGTCCTTGTGGGAAGGTGCTCATGCATATAAAATCGGTGATTATTATTATGTATGTATTATTGCTTCCCCAACGAATAAATGGATGCGTACCCAGCTTTGTTACCGTTCAAAGAGTTTAAGCTATGGTGGCTGGGAAGAAATGATTGTTTATGAGGGTGGTTCCGGTAACAACGGTGCCGGTCTTGCGCAGGGTGGTCTGGTGCAGACGCAGCATGGGGACTGGTACGGCTTTTTGTTCCAGGACAGAGGCAGTGCCGGACGTGTACCGTCGATTGTGGCAGTAGAATGGCAGGAGGACTGGCCGATGATGGGAACCTATGCCTTAAACGGTAAGTTCCTGCCAAACCAGTCAGATATGGCGATGCGGATAAAGCTTGAGGAATGCGAAGAAGCAAATTACTTTGTCGATGATGATGATTTCGAGTATTCTGAGGGTCAGGCACTTAAGCAGGTATGGCAGTGGAATCACAATCCGCTGGAGGAATACTGGTCTGTGACAGAACGTCCGGGATATTTGCGCCTTACTACCGACAGGGTAGTAAGCAATCTTTATGAGGCACATAATTCTTTGACACAGAGAACCGTAGGACCGAAGTGTGAAACAGAGACAAAGCTTTCCATAGCAGGATTAAAGAGCGGGGACTATGCCGGTATCAGTGCAGTGTCCGAGCATTACGGAATGATTGGGGTATACTGCGATGAAAAGGGCGATAAGTATATTTACCAGGCGAACAGTCAGTTTAAGACTGCGTTTGAAGCATTCAATGCAAGGACCGAAGAGCCGCTTTCGGAGGATGCGGAGGTTTGCCTTAAGATTTCCTATGATTTAAGTGGAAACCGTGCGACATTTTCTTACAGTATGGACGGAGAAAACTGGGTAGAGTTCGGAAATCAGATGCAGCTGGGCTTTTCTACGTCCACTACATTTATGGGAACCAGAAGCTTCCTGTTCTGTTATGCAACAAAGGAGGCAGGAGGATATGCGGAGTTTGATTACTATAAATTCAGGCAGTAACAGCATTGGCGATGGTACAGTTTTGTCATTTAAGCTTTTGGTTATTTTTGGTTATTTCACTTGAAAAAATAAAAAATATACTTGATTTTTTATTGATTCCGTGATATAATGCGCAATGGTAGCATATTGGTTGAGCAAAGAGTGGACGAAAGTCCACTCTTTTTGTGCGATACGAAAACGGATAAAGGATACCCGATGCTTAAGCCGATGAAGAGGAAAGGAAGGTTTTATGACAAAGCGAGAAGAATACGAGCAAAAAACAGAAAAGCTGCTTCTTCCGATTATGGAGCGAAAAAACTTTGAATTGGTTGATGTTGAGTATGTCAAGGAAGGCAGAAATTATTACCTCAGAGCATACATCGACAAGGAAGGCGGAATCACAATTGATGATTGTGAGGAGGTCAGCAGAGAGCTGAGTGATCTTCTGGATGCTGAGGATTTTATCCCGGATGCCTATTTCATGGAAATCAGTTCTCCGGGGCTTGGCAGACAGTTAAAGAAGGATAAGGATTTTGCGCGCAGCATCGGGGAAGAGGTTGAAGTAAAGCTTTATAAGCCGATGAATGGTACGAAAGAGCTTACGGGTATTCTGGAAGCGTTTGATGAAGCTAATATTTTGCTTCAGGTATCGGAAAAAGACACACTTACAATTCCGAGAGCCGGAATCGCTTTGGTAAAGCTGGCAATTAATTTTTAGAAACAGAAAGAACGGAATATATAAAAGGAGGTACATTAAGAATGGATATGGATGCAAAGGAGTTAATTGAGGCAATTGACATGCTGGAAAAGGAGAAGGGAATCAGTAAGGAAATCTTACTTGAGGCTATTGAAGGTTCTTTGATTGCAGCCTGCAAGAATAATTACGGAAAAGCGGATAATATTAAGGTTAACATCAATCAGAACACCGGAGAGATCGTTGTTTATGCAGAAAAGACGATTGTTGAAGAGGTTCTGGATCCGATTGAGGAGATTTCCCTGGCAGAGGCAACGGTGAAGTTTCCAAAGAAGAAGCACGAGCTCGGCGATGTTGTTAAGGTTGAGGTTACTCCTAAGAATTTTGGACGTATTGCAGCACAAAAGGCAAAGCAGGTGGTTGTACAGAAGATTCGTGAGGAAGAGCGCAGAGCAATTTTGAATCAGTTCCGGGATAAGGATAAGGAGGTTGTTACCGGTGTGGTACAGAAATCCTTTGGAAGAAACATCAGCATAAATCTCGGAAAATGTGAAGCTGTTCTGTTGGAAAATGAGCAGATTAACGGTGAGATTTACCGCCCGAATGACCGCATCAAGGTCTATGTTATGGAAGTAAAGGAAACGACCAAGGGACCGAGAATTACGGTTTCCCGTTCTCATCCGGATCTTGTAAAGCGTCTGTTTGAGGCAGAGGTTACGGAAATTCATGACGGAATTGTTGAGATTAAGGCAATTTCCCGTGATGCCGGTTCCAGAACAAAGATGGCAGTAAAATCGAACGATGTGAATGTAGATCCGGTTGGTGCCTGTGTTGGTGTAAATGGTGCAAGAGTAAATGCAATCGTTGATGAGTTAAACGGCGAGAAGATTGATATCGTAAACTGGAGCGATAATCCGGAGGAGTTGATTGAGAATGCACTCAGCCCGTCCAAGGTTGTTTCGGTTGTGGTAGATGAAACGGAGCGTACGGCAAGAGTAATTGTTCCGGACTACCAGCTGTCCCTTGCGATTGGTAAGGAAGGTCAGAATGCAAGACTTGCAGCAAGATTAACCGGCTATAAGATTGATATAAAGTCCGAATCCCAGGTAGCAGAGAATCCGGAATATTCAAAGCCTGTGGAGAGAACCCGTTCAAAAAAGAATACGTCCGAGGAGGATGGATATTATGATGATATGGGTAACTGGAAAGGTGAAAACTAAAGGAAAAGAGTTGGTCGAATGAAAAAAATTCCATTTCGAAAATGCACCGGCTGTGGTGAGATGAAAACAAAAAAAGAGATGATTCGTGTATTAAAAACACCGGAGGATACTATAGTATTAGATACGACGGGAAAAAAGAACGGACGCGGCGCTTATCTCTGTAATCAGATTGATTGTCTGCAAAAAGCAAGAAAAAACAAAGGTCTGGAACGCTCCCTAAAATGTGCGATTCCGGCTGATGTATATGATGCACTGGAAAAGGAGCTGATGAATCGTGACAGCGAGGAATGAGGTTGTCAATAAGGAAGCTGAGGAAAAAAAGATTTATTCGTATCTTGGACTGGCACAAAAAGCCGGCAAGGTCGTTGCAGGAGAATTTTTAACGGAGAAATCCATTCAGGAGGGAAAAG
>CALZBV010000110.1 GCA_945622055.1 uncultured Clostridia bacterium | reverse complement strand
GAACATCAATGAGGAGGTCATTCGTCCGGTAGATAATCCGTACAGCCAGACCGGCGGTATTGCAGTATTAAAGGGAAATCTTGCACCGGATTCCTGTGTGGTTAAGCGTTCTGCGGTTGTTCCGGAGATGCTTGAGCATGAAGGACCGGCACGCGTATTTGACTGCGAAGAGGATGCTATTGCGGCAATTCTCGGTGGTAAGATTGTTGCCGGTGATGTTGTTGTGATTCGTTACGAGGGACCGAAGGGTGGCCCTGGAATGAGAGAGATGTTAAATCCGACCTCTGCGATTGCCGGTATGGGACTTGGTTCTACCGTTGCACTCATTACTGACGGACGCTTTTCCGGCGCAAGCCGTGGTGCTTCTATCGGTCATGTTTGCCCGGAGGCGGCTGTGGGTGGCCCGATTGCGCTTGTGGAAGAGGGCGATATTATCCAGATTAACATCAATGCCAATACGATTAACGTTAAGCTCAGCGATGAGGAGCTTGCGGCAAGACGTGCGAAGTGGCAGCCGAGAGAGCCGAAGGTTAAGACCGGTTATCTTGCAAGATATGCTTCCATGGTATCTGCTTCCTGCAAGGGTGCAGTTCTTGAAATGAAATAAGTAACGCGTAAAGGAGAAAGATTATGAAGTTGAGCGGTGCACAGATTGTACTTGAGTGTCTCTTAGAACAGGGTGTTGATACCGTATTCGGTTATCCGGGCGGTACGATTTTAAATATTTACGATGCATTATATCAGTATCAGGACAGGATTCGTCACGTTCTGACTTCCCACGAGCAGGGAGCTGCACATGCGGCTGACGGTTATGCAAGAGCTACCGGTAAGGTCGGTGTCTGTATGGCAACGAGCGGTCCGGGGGCAACAAATCTTGTAACCGGTATTGCAACGGCTCACATGGACTCCGTTCCGGTGGTTGCAATTACCTGTAACGTAGGTGTTTCCCTTCTCGGAAGAGATACCTTCCAGGAGGTGGACATTGCAGGCGTTGTTATGCCGATTACGAAGCATAGTTTCATCGTCAAGGATATCAATAAGCTGGCTGAGACGATTCGCCGCGCATTTAAGATTGCAAAGAGCGGAAGACCGGGGCCGGTTCTTGTAGATATTACAAAGGATGTTACGGCTGCAATGTGCGAATTTACTGCAGAAACGCCGGAAGAGATTACGAGAAAGAAGGATACGATTTTAGCTGAGGACGTTGAGAATGCAGTAGAACTGATTGGAAAGTCCGTTCGTCCTATGATTTTAGTCGGTGGTGGTGCGGTTATCTCCGATGCAGGGAAGGAACTTGCAGAGTTTGTTGAAAAGCTGGATGCTCCGGTGGCAGATACCTTAATGGGTAAGGGTGCTTTTGACGGAAGAAGCGAGCGTTACACCGGTATGGTGGGAATGCACGGAACCAAGACATCAAACTATGCAGTTACCGAGTGTGATCTTTTGATTGCTGTCGGTATGCGTTTTTCAGATCGTGTTACCGGTAACACAAAGAAGTTTGCGAGAGATGCAAAGGTTCTTCACCTGGATATTGATCCGGCGGAGATTAATAAGAACGTGACGACGGATGCTTCTGTGATTGGTGATCTGAAGGAAGTATTAACGGTATTAAATGCAAAGATTGAGAAAAAGTCTAATCCGGAGTGGATGCAGCATATTATGGAGTACAAGGAAAAGTACCCGCTGATGATTCCGGCTCAGGGGCTGAACGGACCATATATCATTGATAAGATTTACGAGAAGACGGCAGGTGATGCGATTATCGTTACCGAGGTAGGTCAGCACCAGATGTGGGCAGCACAGTTTTATAAGTATAAGAACCCGCGTACGCTTCTTACTTCCGGTGGTCTTGGTACTATGGGCTACGGCTTTGGGGCTGCAATGGGTGCAAAGGTTGGTATGCCGGATAAGAGAGTCATTAACATTGCCGGTGACGGCTGTTTCCGTATGAACCTGAATGAGCTTGCAACTGCGGCAAGATATGGAATTCCGATGATTCAGGTTGTCATCAACAATCATGTGCTTGGCATGGTACGCCAGTGGCAGACGCTGTTCTACGGAAAGCGTTATTCCAACACGACCTTAAACGATGCAGTAGATTTTGTTAAGGTTGCAGAGGGAATGGGGGTTGCAGGAAAGACAGTTAAGACAAGAGAAGAGTTCGAGGCTGCCCTTTCAGATGCATTTTCTGAGGACAGACCGTTTGTGATTGACTGCCAGATTGACAGCGATGATAAGGTTTGGCCGATGGTTGCACCGGGAGCGGCAATTTCAGACGCATTTTCTGAGGAAGATCTTGAAAAGAAATAATGAAATGAAAGCGAACTTGACACATTGTGTCGGTTGCCATATAATGTAAAAGAATTATTTGTTGCCAAGGCAGCAGAACGGAGGAGAACAATGGGAAGAGTGTATAATTTTTCCGCAGGTCCGGCTGTATTACCGGAGGAAGTATTAAGAGAAGCCGCTGATGAGATGCTGGATTACAAGGGAACCGGCATGTCTGTAATGGAGATGTCTCATCGTTCCAAGGCATATGAGGAGATTATCAAGACTGCAGAGCAGGACTTAAGAGATCTCATGAATATCCCGGATAACTACAAGGTATTATTTTTACAGGGTGGTGCTTCTCAGCAGTTTGCCATGATTCCGATGAACCTTATGAAGAATAAGGTTGCTGATTACATCATTACCGGACAGTGGGCAAAGAAAGCATACCAGGAAGCTCAGATTTATGGTAAGGCAAATGCAATTGCTTCTTCTGCAGATAAGACCTTCTCTTATATCCCGGATTGTTCCGATCTTCCAATCAGTGAAGATGCTGACTATGTGTACATCTGTGAGAATAACACGATTTACGGAACCAAGTTTAAGACGCTTCCGAATACGAAGGGTAAGACTCTGGTTTCCGATATATCCTCCTGCTTCCTTTCTGAGCCGATTGATGTAACCAAGTATGGTCTTGTTTACGGCGGTGTTCAGAAGAATGTCGGACCGGCAGGTGTTGTTATTGTAATTATTCGTGAGGACCTCATTACCGAGGATACCCTTCCGGGAACCCCAACGATGTTAAAGTATAAGATTCATGCAGACAATGAATCCCTGTACAATACTCCGCCGGCCTATGGTATTTATATCTGCGGCAAGGTATTTAAGTGGCTCAAGAAGATGGGCGGACTTGAGGTAATGAAGCAGCGTAATGAAGAAAAGGCTAAGATTCTGTATGATTTCCTTGACCAGAGCAAGCTTTTCAAGGGTACGGTTCGTCCGGAGGATCGTTCGCTTATGAACGTTCCGTTTGTAACCGGAAACGAAGAGCTCGATGCAAAGTTTGTGAAGGAAGCAAAGGCAGCAGGCCTTGAGAACTTAAAGGGACACAGAACCGTAGGCGGTATGCGTGCAAGCATCTACAACGCAATGCCGAAGGAGGGTGTAGAGGCACTCGTTGCGTTCATGAAGAAGTTTGAGGCTGAGAATCTGTAATATTTTAATTAGGAGGCTTTATGATTCAGTATAATTGCTTAAATCCGATTGCAGCTGTCGGCCTGAATAACTTCACCGATGCATATGCAAAAAACGACGATGTAAATGAGGCGGAGGCTATTTTAGTACGTTCCGCTGCAATGCACGATATGGAATTTTCCGATAAGCTTCTCTGTGTTGCAAGAGCAGGCGCAGGAGTAAACAACATTCCGCTTGATAAATGCGCAGAGCAGGGTGTCGTAGTGTTCAATACCCCGGGTGCGAATGCAAACGGTGTTAAGGAGCTTGCAATTGCCGGAATGCTTCTTGCAGCAAGAGATATTGTAGGCGGTATCAACTGGGTTCAGACCGTAAAAGATGATGAGAACGTCGCAAAGCTCGTAGAAAAAGGGAAGTCCAAGTTTGCAGGAACCGAGATTAAGGGGAAAAAGCTTGGTATTATCGGTCTTGGTGCAATTGGCGGACCGCTTGCAAATGCGGCAGTAGCTCTTGGCATGGAGGTATATGGCTGTGATCCGTACATTTCCGTTGAAGGTGCATGGAAGCTTTCTGCAGATGTACATCATGTAAAGACACGTGAAGAGATTTTCTCCACCTGTGATTTCATATCCGTTCATGTTCCGTTGATTGATAATCCGGACCCGAATGTTGGAACAAAGAAGATGATCAACAAGGAAACGATTGCATTGATGAAGGATGGCGTTATCGTTCTTAACTTTGCAAGAGACCTTCTGGTTGATGATGAGGCTATGGAGGAGGCACTTGCTTCCGGTAAGGTAAGAAAGTATGTTACCGATTTCCCGAACGCAAAGACCGCAGGAATGGCAGGCGTTATCGCTATCCCTCATCTTGGTGCTTCAACCGAGGAATCTGAGGACAACTGTGCAGTTATGGCTGTGAAGGAAATCAGAGAGTACATTGAGAACGGTAATATTATCAATTCCGTGAACTATCCGGCCTGTGATGCAGGTGTATGCAAGACGGCAGCACGTGTAACCATTTGCCATAAAAATGTTCCAAATATGCTTACCCAGTTCACCGGCGTTTTTGCTGCTGATAACGTAAACATCGAGAACATGGTAAATAAGAGCAGAGGAGATTTTGCTTACACGGTTCTTGATGTTGTGGCTCCGGTAACGGAAACATTTGTACAGAAATTAAATGCAATTGAAGGCGTATTAAAGGTACGTGTACTGTAATATTTATACAAAACAGTCAGGGGCTTCTGCCAGTGAGGTGGGAGCCCTTGCTGTATAGATGTGTGGGTTCGGTGCCTACATTTTTAGTTTATGGGAGATATGCATTTGAAAAATGTAAAAACCTTACAAGTGTCACATACAATGGCGAAACCTATTCGTATTCCAATATTGATGAATTGTATGCAGAAATAAACGGCTGATAAAAGCACCCCGGCGGGGTGCTTTCTGTGATTTTCACGGAGATAGTTTGCCGATAGACAGAATTTTTATTTCATGCTATACTAAAAATGTAGAAAGTATATCGTGGATTTTGAAACGTCTTTTATTAGGGATAGTATTTTGTAGGGGGACTCGCTGATGAGATTTGAAGAGTTGTCACGTCCGTGGCAAAGGATTTTTGAGCTGGAGTGGGAGTCACTATGTAATGGTAGTAAAGCGATTGCAGCTGTAATTGTAGATGAAAACGGAGAGATTATTTCCGAAGGAAGGAATCAGATTTGTGAGGATACGATTCCAAATCCGTTGGTTTGGCATGCGGAAGTAGAGGCTGTGCGGAATCTGGATATAAGAAAGTATCCGAATCCAAAGTCTTATACTTTGTATGCCGGACTGGAACCGTGTCCAATGTGCATGGGAACGCTCGTAATGGGACATATAAGACATGTGGTTATCGGTGCGCCTGATGATTATGGCGGAGCAATGGGGATGATGAAGCATAGTCCGTTTCTGGCACGTAAAAACGTGCAGGTGACATGGGCAGGTGAAGAATATGGTCATATGCAGAGGGCCTTTCAGACGTTGTGGGAGTTGATTTATCATGGAACTGATGAGAAATTAGAGTTTAAGCTGATGGATTTTTCTGTGTATAATAAGGTCGGTGTTGAGGCTGCAAAGAAGCTTCTGGCAGACGGCGTGCTGAAGGGAAGGAGATTTTCCGATATTTCAGCGGAAGAAGTGTTTGATGAACTGTCCAAGCGATTTTAGAATTTGAAAATGGTAGAGCTCGTTTAGAAGTTTTTTCAAACGGCGGACATATCGGAGACAGTGTAGCAGAACAGAGATATTGGATTTATTTGGACAAAGAAACAGAAAGGCAGGAGAGTACAATGGAAGTATTTGACGGAGTAAAAAACTTAGGCTTCGGGTTGATGCGTTTACCGCTTCTGGATGCGAATGACGGGGGCAGTGTTGATTTGGAGCTGGCAAAAAAGATGGTAGACACATATCTTGCAAAGGGCTTTACCTATTTTGATACAGCGCTGATGTATTGCGGTGGAAAGAGCGAGAGTGCGGTTAAGGAGATTTTAACAAGCCGTTATCCGCGCGAAAGCTTTCAGCTTGCAACCAAGCTGCATGGCGGTTTTTTCCGTACCTTAGAAGACAGAGACAGAGTGTTTGAGGAGCAGTGTGAAAGAACCGGAGTGACATTTTTTGATTATTATCTTCTGCATGATATCGGGATTGACCATTATGAGAAATATAGCAAGCTTGATTGTTTCAACTGGCTTGTAAAAAAGAAGGAGGAAGGCCGGGTAAAGCACATAGGCTTTTCCTTTCATGATAATGCCGAATTTCTGGACAAGGTATTGACCGAGCATCCGGAGATGGAATTTGTGCAGCTGCAGATAAATTATCTGGACTGGGAAAGTGAGGGAATCCAGTCGAGAAAATGCTATGAGGTGGCGGTAAAGCACAATAAACCGGTAATTGTCATGGAGCCGGTAAAGGGAGGGACTCTTGCAAGTGTGCCGGAAAAGGTGGAGCAGGCATTCAAGGCGTATGCGCCGGAGATGTCGGTGCCGTCCTGGGCAAGCCGGTTTGCGCAAATGATACCGAACGTTAAGATGGTGCTTAGCGGAATGAGAAATATGGAGCAGCTGACAGACAATCTTAGCTATATGGATTCCTTTGTGCCGCTTTGTGAGGAGGAACAGAAGCTGGTAAAAAGTGCAGTAGATGCGATTAATGAGAGCATTGTAGTGCCGTGTACCGGCTGTGCATACTGCGTGAACGGATGCCCGATGAAAATTGCCATTCCGAAGTATTTTTCCCTGTATAATACGGAATGTCAGGAGGCACCGGGAAAAGACTGGACACCGCAGGAGGAATACTATGACAGATTGACACACAGCTTCGGTAAGGCAAGTGAATGTATCGGCTGTGGTCAATGTGAAGCTGCCTGTCCGCAGCATCTGCCGATTATCAGGTATTTGCAGGAAGTGGCAGCATGCTTTGAGCATAAATAAATGTGTAGCAGTCAGGGACGCCTGTCCCTGTGAATTATTAAAGTAAAGGAGAAGAATTACGGGAATGGATAGAAAACAGGAAATACTTCATAAGACAGTGACTTTTTTTGAGGATGCGCCATGCTATGAGAAGGAAGAAATACTGGAGCTTCATAAGCTTCAGCAGGCGTTGTTATATGAGCGTAACGAGGAAAAACAGTTGGAGCTGATTGCGCAGCTGGAAAAGAAGATGGCAGAGCTTTGCCCGGTTGCAAATGCACCGGAGCGGATTTATCTTTGGGAAAAGGACAATATGCCGTCTCTTGGAACCTATACAGAGAATCCGGGAAGCCGTTATAACCATGACCCGGAATTTGCACCGTATTTATTTGCACTTTCGGTGCCACAGGACGTTACCCCGAAGGGGGCGGTGGTTGTATGTGCCGGAGGAGACCACGGCGACTGTACGCTGCATGAAGGGTACCAGACTTGTTTAGATATGAACAAGCTTGGTTATCAGAGCTTTTTGCTGTTAAACCGTACCAATCACTGTCCGTATGATGCAAAGGAAGCCGGTGCAGATGCTTCCAGAGCCATTCGTTATGTCAGAAAGAATGCGTCTTACTATCGTGTAGATGAGAACCGCGTTGCCTTTGCAGGCTTCTCCAATGGAGGGCTTACCGCAGAGGCTTGCATTCAATACTATTCCGGAGCACAGAAGGTAACGGACTGGTTTCCGGAATACAGGGAAGATGAGTTGGATGCTTATTATGGTGCACCGGATGCAGTGCTCTGTGTCTATGGACCGAGGTTTCGCGGTGCTTCCTTTGATTACACGAATGTAGTATATCCGCCGACCTTTTTTGCAGTAGGACGTGAAGATACGGCAATGCAGAATCTGGGTGCGACCCTTCCGGATCTTTTAGAGCATCAGGTGGAGGTTGAGGTACATACCTTTTCCGGTGTTCCTCACGGACAGTCCGGTGTACCGATTTATGGTGTGAACCCGTATCCGCATTTTCAGCTTTGGGTTCCGCTTGCAGATGCGTTTTTGCAGAATGTATTCTCAAAATCAATTATCAAAAGAAAGCCGGAGGAGCTTCCAAAGAGGGAATACCACTTTGGTTCGTTCGAAACCGGAAGGCCTCTGCTTCAGAAAAAGAAAGGACATTTACCGGC
>CALZBV010000109.1 GCA_945622055.1 uncultured Clostridia bacterium | reverse complement strand
ATTCGGGCACACCGGAATTACCTCCGTACTCAGTTCTTCTCCGTTCCTTCGAAGCAGAATACGCAGCTTCTCTCCATTCCCTTTTTTCAGCAGGTCTGCTAATTCCTCCTTTGTCTCTAATTTCTTTCCATTCACCTTAAGCAAATAATCCCCTGAATGAATCCGGTTTTTACACGGCTCATAAACCCGTTTATCCGCACCGGTCACTGTAGTGGTACCGAGCACTAAAATCCCGTTTGTCTCCACATGAATTCCGATCGCTGACCCGCCAACTACCACGCTTTGCGGCGTCATTGCAGAAAGCTCCACTTTGCGTAGCGGAATAATACCGAAAAGCTTCAGCTCAAGCGTTGCATCCAGCTTTTGCATCGCCTTAACCGAAAAGGAATCCGATAACTCAATCTTTATGGTTCCTTCCTTCAGTGGCTGATGATTGATTTCCAATACGCCGATGCTGTCTTCATCTGTGACTAAGGAGGCCGAAAACGGCAAAAGCATCGATATCTTTTCCTCTTTTCCGGTACGAATCCGGATACTTTTCGGTATCTGCTTCTTATAATAATAAAATCCGTAGACTGCCAGCACAATCAGATTCAGGGCAAGTGCAAAAAAGAGCCATTTACGATACTTTCTCATACATACATCATTTCCTTCATTTTGTTTGTCTCTTGCATAACAGCGGGTACCCTGCAATTTTAGGGAACTTTGCCGTTACGCAAATAAGGAACCTTGCCGACGCAGGTTCCTTATTAGTATGTATCATTCCGCTCTTTTCAAACCGGATTCCGTTTATTTTTTACTTTTGTTTTTTGCCAGCTTCTTCATTTCTCTTGCATTTTCCCGTACGGCATCCGTAATGTTGACACCGCCTAACATACGTGCAAGCTCCTCCACCGATGCCTCACCGGTGAGCTCTGTAAGACCGGTCACGGTTTTTTTTCCGTCCGTTGTCTTTTCAATTAAGAAATGACGGTCCGCCATCGCCGCAATCTGTGGAAGATGCGTGATACATAGTATCTGACGGTCTTTTGCAATTTCATTCATTTTTTCGGATACCATCTGAGCCGTCCGGCCACTGATTCCGGTATCAATTTCATCAAAAATCAGGGTTGGTATTTCATCACGGTCTGCAAATACTGATTTCAGCGCAAGCATAATCCGGGACAGTTCACCACCGGACGCCACCCTGGCAATCGGTTTGATTTCTTCTCCCGGATTGGCCGCAATATAAAACTCCGCATGGTCAAACCCATTTTCATGAAATTCGGTCCGTTCCATTCGGATTTCAAACCGAACCTCCAAAAAATTAAGCTCTGACAAAGCGGTGATTATCTTCCTTCCAAGCTCTTTGGAAGCAGTTTTTCTAAGCCCGGACAGCTTCTCACATTCAGCCTCCAGCTTTTGCTGTGAAAGCTCAAATTCGCGCTGCAGCCGACAGAGGTAAGCATCATAATCTGCATATCTCTCCAGCTTTTGTTCAAGCTCCTCTCCATAAGCCACAACATCCTCCATCGTTTTTCCATATTTTGATTTCAGATGATTCAGCATGGTAAGCCGCTCGGAAACCCGTGCATAATCCTCTTCAAAATCCGATAAGGATTCCAGATAGGACGATGCCTCATGAGAGAAATCCGAAATCAATGCCGCAATCTCCTCCGCACGTGACAAAAGCTTTGCTGCCTCCTCGTCAAAGGAACTGATTTTCGATAACACGCGAATTGCAGTATTTACCTGCTCATCTGCTGTATCCTTATTTCCCATTGACATTGCGGACATTGCAGACGCAACGCCCTCTGAAATTGCTTTTGCATGGGAAAGCTTACAAAATTCCGTCTCCAGCTCTTCCATTTCACCGGTTCGATAAGCCGCTTCCGTAATCTCCTTCAGCGCAAATTCCATGTAAGAAACATCACGGTTTTTGTTGGAAGCATCCTCCGTTGCCTTTGCAAGCTCCTCACGCAGCCTGCTGTATTCAGAATAACACTCCCGCGTCTTCTTCTTTTGCAATGCAAGCTCTTCTCCGGCATACCGGTCCACAAGCTCTAAATGCTTTTCACTGTTTAGAAGCGTATGATGCTCCTGCTGTCCATGAATCTCCAAAAGCAGAGAACCAATGCTTTTTACTGCCGCAGTGGTTACAATCTCTCCGTTGATACGGCATACACTTTTTCCACTTTCTGTCAGCTTTCTTGAAATCGTAACACTTCGTCCCTCCGGGGTAAGCTCCTGTTTTACCAGTTCCTCGCATACAGCATCGCTGCAATCCTCAAAAACAAGCTCAACAACGGCCGAGGCTTCACCGGTACGAATGAAGTCCCTGGAGGTCTTTGCGCCCAGTGCCATCTGAATCGAACCCAGCAGAATTGATTTTCCGGCACCGGTTTCTCCCGTCAAAATATTTAACCCTTCTCCAAAGTTCACTTCAAGCTCTTCTATCAGAGCAAAATTTTTAACTCTCAGGCTTTGTAACATATGCCCCCCAAAAACGAATATTTATGGCGCAACCACACGCACGGTACAGGTTAGCGTCCGGCCGTTTACCCTTGCTTCAATCGTTGCCGAACCGCTTCCCCTGGAGGTCAGACTTCCGTTTGCGGAAACTTCAACCACACGCCGGTTCGAGGAATACCAGCGAACGGTTGAGGTTGCTCCCTCTACATAAAGCTGAGGTCCGGACGAATAATAATCCATAACCACTGACGTACGGCTTAACCCGACTACAATAACATTTACAACTGCCTTTTTGCCGGAATCCATCATAACAATAATGCTTGTATTTCCCGGTGCAACTGCAACAATTTCTCCTGTTACCGCATTTACCCGTGCAACCGATTCATCCGTTGACGTCCAGGTCATGGAATCTGTCGTGTTGGCCGGAGTAGCCTTTGCGACAATCGTCTTACGTTCTCCCGGTGCAAGAATAATCTCATTTACCATCGTCGTGACATTGGTTGCAGGAATCGGAGCAATGACCGTCACATAACACTTACAGTACTTTCCGCTGCTGTCTCTTGCCTTCGCCGTAATCCATACATTTCCCGGGGATATTGCAGTAACTACACCGGTATCATCTACCATTGCTATCTTCTCATCCTCCGTCTCCCAGCTTGGAGTATTGTAGGTTGCGGTTTCCGGACGAACCTTGGCGTCCAACTGATAGGTCTGTCCCTGAATCAATGTAATCGTTGTAACGTTCATTGTCATTCCGGTAACTTCGTTGACCACGCGAATCTCACAGGTCGCCTCAGCATCACTTCCATCCAGCGCCATTGCAGTTATCGTTGCATAACCAAGGGAGATTCCCTTAATCCTGCCGTTTTTATCGACTTCTACTACGCTCTCATCCGAAGAAGTCCATTCCATCGCTTTGTTGGAAGCGGAAGAATTTGTAATCGTTGCGGTAAGCTGGAAGGTCTTTCCAAGTCCAAGCTTATACTGCTCCGGACTAATGACAATTTCCGTTACTTTTTCATCTACGGTAACAATACAAAATGCATTGTAGCCTCCATCATCCGTCTGGCACTGAATTACAGCCAGACCACCATGTACACCGGTTACCTCACCATACTGATTCACCGAAGCAACCTCATCATCGGAGCTGCTCCAGGTAACATTTGTATTACTTGCAGTCGCCGGGACAAACTTCGGTGTCAGACTTACTTTTTCACCTGCGGCAATTTCAACCTTTTTTATATTTAGCTCAAGACCGGTAACAGCTTCCAATACTGTAAGATTACAATAAGAAATTGCACCGTTGTCTGTTTTTACCAGAACAATCGTTTTTCCGGCTGCCTTTGCCGTAACACGTCCATTGGAAGCCACCGTAGCTACATTCGTATCCGTAACCTCCCAGGAAAGTCCCTCTTTCGTTGCATTGGCCGGTGTTAAAATCGCATCAAGATAGAAATACTCGCCTGCATTCATCGTAAGATTCGAAACCGAAATCTTTACTCCGGTCGGCTTCTGCTTTACGACAATCGTACAAAGATCCATATAGGAACCGTCCACGGTCTTAATGATAATCTCTGCCTGACCGACACCCTTTGCCGTTAACATTCCGGTCGAATCCACCTGCACCACCGAAGTATTCGTGGAACTCCAGAGAACCGATAAGGTACTCGCATCCGACGGAGTGACCAGATAAGTCATACGATAGGTTTCACCAACATACATTTCCATTGATTCAATATCAAGCGACACTCCGCTTACGGCCTTTAATACCGTAACATTACAAAATGCCTGTACATTCGGATTATCTGCAGAAGTACAGATAATGGAAGCAGTTCCTGCGGACTTCATCGTAATCAGACCATTTGCACTTACCGATGCAACCTTGTCATTAGAGGATTTCCAGGTTACATTCTGATTCGTTGCATTGTCCGGCTTGATGGTTGCCCGAAGCTGAACGGTCTGACCGATACGTCCGGTAACCTCCGTTTCCGAAAGTGTAACCGTTTCCACCGGCTGATTTACCGTAATGCTGGAAAAGCCCACCACAACATTATCCTGATTGATTGCAGAAACAACTGCCGTACCACCGGCTACGCCCTGAATCGTAACGGAAAGCCTTCCCGCCTCCGTAATCTTTACAATGCTCTCATCGGAAGAAACCCACTTTAAAGAAACACCCTTTAACGTGCTCGGCTCCACCGAGGCCTGCAGAGTCTCAAACTTTCCGATTCCAAGCGTCAGCGTCTTCGGAGAAATCGTAACCTTGGATACCGAAGTCTGAACATATACCGTACAGGTTGCCTTCTTGAGAATACCATGAATTGTCTGGGAAGCCGTAATCTCCACAGTTCCCTCAGAAACACCTGTGACGAGACCATCCGCAACCGTTGCAATCTTAGGATTCGAAGAGGTCCACACAACCTCAGTTACGCGGTCCGTAAGAATCGGCTCAAGCATAATCGTACCCTTGGTATTAATCGTCACCTCGGAATAATTCAGCTTAATACCATCAATCACGGTAATCTCATAAGTGATATCCGGAACACCGGTTGCATAAGAACCGTTTCCGCCGGTTTCAAATAAACCGCTATTCTTATACGTCAGCGTAATCTTTACCGGCGTAGAGGAACTGTTTTTCGCAGTCATCACTCCTGTTTTCGCATCCACCGCAACAATATTGGAATTCTCCGAGCTGTAATAAAACACATCCGGTCCCGGAATATTGGAGTTGGCAACGATGTCGTACGTATCCCCCACGTTCATAATCAGCTTCTGGTCTGACATGGAAAACAAAACCGTAACTGCAGCTTCGAAATATGGAATCGCTGTATTCGAAGCGAATTCCTTTCCGACATAGGCACGGATAATATACGTTCCTGCCTTTGCAGATGTGAAATTCACGCTTCCGCTGTACTCATTTACCGAATACTTTAATACCGGACTGTTGGCATCCAGCTTCTTTTCAACCGCTTTTCCCTTTTCAATGACAAGCTGTGATACCTGCCAGACAAGGTTTGCTGCAGACTGATTATTCACATAAATCATGAAATGGTCATCGGAAATCTCTTTTTTGATTCGGTCTGCATAGGTATCGTAGCTTAAGTCCTCCGTAAAGGAACCAATCGGCGCCACAATGACCGTAGCAGTCTTCATCATCGCCTTCGACTGATTGGAATACGTCTGGGTTGCAACCGTAATCGTTGCAGTACCGGCACCGACCGCCGTAACATTACCGTGCTTGTCTACCGTTACAACCTGTTCATTGGAGGAAGACCAGTCAACAAGTGTATTCTCAAATTCTTTCTCATCAACATAACGAAGTACGACACGCTTGGAGTCGCCGACTTTATCGAGCTTTAACACATTGTGGCCGGAGTAGTCAATCGTCGTAAAATTCTGCGAGGTAATCTGAAGGTCTACCTTTACAAGACAGCTGATGGCAAAATTTAAACCATTGTCGGTAACAACCGCAGTAACCGTTGCAAAGCCCGGTCCCTTTCTGACAAGCTTTGTAACGCCCTGAATACCTGTATCCTCACTTGTGGAAAGACCTTCGGTGGAATCCTTCGGTTCTACCGAAAGAAACGCATTTAAGGTCTTTAGCTCTATTTCGGCACCGGACTGTACATCCTGTGCATTATAATCAAACTGATACCCCTGTGTAGCAGCAGACACTTGTTTTGTGCCTCCCATAAAAAAAACAGCAATGTATAAAAATACTGCAAACATCCCACATACATTATATATTTTCAGAGCTTTTTTCATATGCATTCCTCCTTGCACACACTCCACGCAGTCTCATGTAATTTATATCGGCCGGAGAACCCAAAAGCTTAACATTTAAATCAAAAAAACTTCCGGATTTATGCAAAAAACATAAATCCGGAAGCATACTTCACGGGAGAATACCTGTCCTGTTGTTCCGTCTCAGACAACAGAATTATCAGCCGTCATAACCGTCACCCTCAAGGTCCCAATCGTCATTGTCATCCCAGTTATAATCACTGTCATCCCAATCGGCATCGCCACCCAGGTCATCATCTCCGCTGTTCATCATTTCCAGAAGCGAATCAAAGGACACTCCAAGAGTCTTTGTAAAGAAATCGTTCAGCTTATCTGTAGTAAAGCTCTCGGTCCAGGCTTCCATATCCTCTACAACGTCAACACCCTCCATGGACTGTGCCTTATAGTCTCTCTCCTTTATAGAAAGTGTTGCATTGACCCACTCTTCTCCGTTCGAAGAAAACTTTACTCCGGCATCTACACCCTTCTTGGAGAAGGTAACAGCTACATTAACATTGGCAGCTTCAGAATTAACCGTAAAAATAAGCTTTATGCCCTCGTCTAAAAGCTCATAAGAAATTGCGAACGTATCAATAATTTCTCCATTCTGAACCAGGTAAATATTACCCTTCTTTTCGCTGGTCTTCTTTGCATATAAGCAAACATTGTCCTCTTCACCCTCTGCATCAACCACGGAGAAAATAAAGTACTGCTCATTATTAAGGAACTTCAGCTTCTCATTCTCAGGATTTACAAGAATAAGTGCTCTTCCTCCATCCTCAGCTACAACGTATTCAATCGTGAAATCCTCAGTCTGCTCTAAATCGAAGCCTTCCTCCAGCTCAGCAATCTGATCCTGCATACCAAGAACAGTAAGAGCCTCCTTCATGAACTTTAAATAAGCTTCCATGGCCTTCCTGGTATTTACCGTATCCACATACTTTGTTCCGGTAACAGAAACATCCATTCCGAGTGCACTGTTCTTGATTAAAGCCGTAGCATTATCCTCCGTTTTTGCAGGAGATACACAGTCAGCAAGCTCCTTAGCACAATCAAGCATTAAATTCTGAAGCTTCTTGACATCCTCCTGAGAAACACTCGGCATCTGCGTCATCTGCTCCTCCGGCAGAAACTGACTCAGATCGATCTTAATATACTTATCCGTAAGCACCGGAACACCAATATAGAGTACGGAGTCCTTTACAAAAACCTTTGCATCAAGACTCTCGCCATTAAATGTCAGCTTTCCAAAAACACAACTCTCCGTATCCTTCTGGTCAATATCAACCAAAAGGTTTGCAGAAAGCTTCGACGGTGCAGTTGCACCATACATGGAAAGCATCTGATCAACCATGGTCTTTAATGCACCGTCAACCTTCACATCAAGGTTCATGGATACACCGCTCTCTGTCTTCACCGGGAATACAGAACTGTCCAGATTCGAAACCGCATCTTTGAAAGACGTAGAAAGATACGTTGCTTTCTTCACTTCCGGTGTCGGCTCCGGGGTAGCTTCCGGTGTTACATTCTGGTTAGACGGCTTATCCTCAGACTTACCATCCTCCGTCTTGTTATCAGTTACTGCTTCTGTCGGGTTTGCACCGCTTTCCTGCGTATCCGGATCCTTCTTATTGCAACCTGCTGCAAGACAGATTACCATACAAAGAACCATAAGCAGGCTCCAAATTCTTTTCTTCATATTTACTCCTTTCCCTGTTATCACAGGCTCCCCTAAAGTTACAAGACATAATTATAAATATAGATTCATATTTTGTCAATAGTTCATCCTACCCCTTTTCATCTGTAAAGATTTCTGTTATACTACTTACAAGGACTGACATAGCAATATGATTCCCGGTCGAATTATGC
>CALZBV010000108.1 GCA_945622055.1 uncultured Clostridia bacterium | reverse complement strand
CTTGCAGCTTACGGTGCAGATAAGGTTATTGTTGTAGATGATCCGGAGTTAAAGGAATATCGTACGGAGCCGTACACCCATGCACTTGCATCGGTAATCAATGAGTTCAAGCCGGAAATCGTTTTAGTTGGTGCAACGGCAATCGGCCGTGACCTTGGTCCTGCAGTTTCTGCACGTGTGGCAACCGGTTTAACTGCTGACTGTACGAAGCTTGAAATCGGTGATTTCCCAATGGTAGCAGTTCCGGGGAAGGAGCAGAAGCATAATCAGCTTCTTATGACCCGTCCGGCATTCGGTGGTAACACCATTGCAACGATTGCATGTCCGGATAATCGTCCGCAGATGGCTACGGTTCGTCCGGGCGTTATGCAGGCTCGTGCAAAGGTTGAGGGTGCTAAGGCAAATGTGGTTGAGTTCAATCCGGGCTTTACTCCGAACAGCAAGTATGTTGAGATTCTTGACATTGTAAAGTCTGTAAGTGAGACCGTTGATATCCAGCAGGCAAAGATCTTAGTATCCGGTGGACGTGGCGTTGGAAGCGCTGAGAACTTCCAGCTCTTAAAGGAGCTTGCAGCAGCTCTTGGCGGTGAAGTAAGCTGCTCCCGTGCAGCAGTTGATAATGGATGGATGCCGAAGGACCTTCAGGTTGGCCAGACCGGTAAGACGGTTCGTCCGCAGGTTTACTTCGCAATCGGTATTTCCGGTGCAATTCAGCACGTTGCCGGTATGGAAGAGTCTGATATCATCATTGCTATTAACAAGGATGAGACCGCTCCGATTTTTGAGGTTGCAACCTATGGTATTGTAGGCGACTTAAACAAGATTGTTCCGGAGTTAACGAAGCAGATTCTTGCTGCAAAGGCTGCAAAGAAGGCGTGAGAATAAGAGCATAGCGCTCTGATAGAGAGAGGTTAAGGACAAAAGTTCTTAGCCTCTTTTGTTTTTATTGGAATAAGCAAAAGCATTTGTTCTGAAAGTAAAAAACCGGCTTTAGAAATTATATCTAAAGCCGGCAGATATGTAAGCTCATATTGTGGTTATCAGGCAAGAGCAGCGGTAATAATTGCCATGGAGTAAACTTCCATGCCGTTGCAGCCTCTGGAGAGGTCATTGACCGGTGCATTGAGCCCTAACAGAATCGGACCGTATGCCTGAAACTGTCCGAGACGCTGTGCAATCTTATAACCAATGTTGCCAGCATTAATATCCGGGAAGATAAATACATTTGCTTTTCCACCGACTGCGGAATCCGGACATTTTGTTTTGCAAACGGTAGGAGATACAGCAGCATCAAACTGAAGCTCACCATCTAAAATCAGATTTGGAGCCAGCTCCTTTGCAATGCGGGCAGCCTCCACCATCTTATTTACATCCTCATCTTTTCCGGAACCGTGTGTGGAGAAGGAGAGGAAAGCAACCTTAGGGTCAATACCAAAAATCTTACCACATTCAGCGCAGCCGATACCAATCTCTGCAAGCTCTTCAGCAGTCGGGTGAATATTGATTGCGCAGTCACCGAAGGCAAGAACCTCGTTTCCACCGGAAGCAGAAGGACGAACTAAAATAAAACAGGAGGAAACGGACTTGTAACCCGGCTTTGTTTTAATAATCTGAAGCGCCGGACGAACCGTGTCAGCGGTAGAGTAGGTAGCACCACCGAGTAAGGCATCGGCAAGCCCCATCTTTACCAGCATTGTTCCAAAATAGTTTGCCTGCTTTAAAATCTTGCAGGCCATCTCACGGGTCATTCCTTTTGATTTTCTAAGTTCAACAAAAAGGTCAACCATTTCGTCAAAGCGTTCGTAGTTTTCCGGGTCAATAATCTCCGCACCACGAACATTGTAGCCTGCCTGTTCCGCAGCAACAAAAATATCCTGTTCTTTGCCAATCAGGATCGGTCTTAAGAATGTACTGGCCAGAAGACGGGACGAGGCCTCAAGAATTCTGGGATCGGTACCTTCCGTAAAAACAATCGTTTTGGGATTGCTTTTCAGTTTGTTAATCATGGAACTAAATCCGAAATTTTCCATAATTGAATACTTCCTTTCTATCAGTTAAACGGGACAGGAGCGCATACAGCTCCTGAAGCCATTATAATCATAAGTTCATAAGCTATGAGTTTGCCCGGATTTGCAAGCAGGCTTACAAAATCCTCGCTACTTTTATATTATAACACAAAAGTTAGAAAATGGACAATATTTTGTATTTTTTTTGCTATCGAAAAAATATGTTACATTACAGTACACATTTCCGGCAAAACGGGAGGTGAGTAAACACAAAGCAAGTCCCTAAGCTTCGGTTAGCCTAGGGACTCATGTAGAGCTGGTTAAGTTCAGAAGAAAATTTAATACTCTTTTGCGGTCTCTTCACCTGTGATTACGCGTAATGCACCCTGAGTAAGAGCTAAGAGCTCATCTTCACCGGCATATACGGTTACATCGCTAATATGGCTGACACGTTCTCTGATACGTTCAACAACTGCCGGACCATAAGCAATACCACCGGTCAGAATAATCTGGTCTACCTTGCCCTTAAGAACTGCAGACATAGCGCCGATGTCCTTTGCAACCTGGTAGGTAAAGGCTTCCAGAACCAAAAGGGCTTTCTCATCGCCATCTTCAAAGGCTCTTCTCTGAACCTCACGCATATCATTGGTTCCGAGATATGCATTGGTTCCACCATTTCCGTTAATCTTTTTGTACACTTCTTTCTCAGAATATTTGCCGGAGAAGCACATCTTAATAAGTGCACCGGCCGGAACACCACCGGAACGTTCCGGGGAAAACGGACCGTCACCGTCTAAGGTGTTGTTAACATCAACCACCTGACCGTTCCTATGAGCACCGACGGAAACACCGCCACCCATATGGGCTACAATCAGGTTCAGGGAATCGTAAGGAACACCGTGCTCCTTTGCGTAACGCTTTGCAACCGCCTTCTGGTTGAGTGCATGGAAAATGCTGATACGCGGAAGCTCCGGAACACCGGAAAGACGGGCAACATCGCATAACTCATCCACTACTACCGGGTCAACAATGTAGGAAGGAACTCCGATACTGTCTCCGATTTCTTTTGCAAGAATACCACCAAGGTTGGAAGCGTGCTGTCCCTGCTTGCCAATAATGAGATCCTGAAGAAGCGCATCCGAAACAGCATAAGTACCGCCCGGAATCGGCTTCAGTAAGCCACCACGGCCTACAACTACATCAAGGGTAGTAACGTCAAAGCTATTCTCTTTTAACATGTCAAGAATCATGGATTTACGAAAATCCTTCTGGTCTACGATGCTTGCGTATTTCGCAATCTCCTCAGTCGGGTGACGGAGTGTCTTTTCAAAAAGCTGGGTCTCGTCCTCATATACACCAATCTTAGTGGAGGTAGAACCCGGATTGATAACAAGAATCTTGTAACTCATGGCATATATCCTTTCTCAGATAAATTTGAAGCAGCAGTAGTGAAGATTAGTGCTTTGTAACTGCACCTGCAACAACAGCAGCAAGAGCGATGGAATTTAACTTCGTCTCGAAATCATCGGAACGGGAGGTTAAAATAACCGGAGCAGTCGTACCAACGAGAAGGTTTCCGTTGATTACCTTCGCAGTACGAACCAGCAGCTTGTAAGTAATGTTTCCTGCATCGATATTCGGGAATAAGAGAATGTCAGCATTGCCGGCAACCGGATTGCTGATGCCCTTGTGAACGGCTGCTTCCGGATCAATTGCAAGGTCCATGGAAAGCGGTCCGTAAATCTCACAGCCCTTAATCTCGCCACGCTGATTCATCTCGGTAAGAGCCTGCGCATCAACGGTCGGCTGCATCTTCGGGTTCACGGTTTCAACAGCACATAAAGGAGCAACCTTCGGAGTTTCAATACCACAAGCCTTCGCAAGCTCAACGCAGTTTTCAATAATGGTTACCTTCTCCTCAAGGGACGGATAGGTGTTGAATGCGACATCGGTAAAGAAGAGAAGACGGTCAATGCCCTCAACCTCAAATACACAGACATGGGAAAGCATCTTTCCGGAACGAAGACCAACCTCCTTGTTTAAAACGCTCTTTAAGAAGGTCTTGGTCTCAAGCATACCCTTTAAGAGAATATCGGCTTTGTGATCGTGTACGAGCTGAACTGCGGTTAAGGCAGCCTTTTCAACCTCAGGCTCGTTTACAATTTCAAATCCGGTCAGATCCATGTTTATTGAAGCTGCGATTTCGCGAATCTTGCTCTCGTCACCAACAAGGATTGCATTGGCAATGCCACGCTCCTTTGCAACCTTAACTGCTTCGAGAACCGGAGCATCCTGTGCACAGGATACGGAAATCGTGCGCATTTCACCATCTGTAGCTTTTGCAATCAGTTCATTAAAACTTTTACTCATTTTTGTACTCCTTCCAATTGTTATACCTCAGTAGTTTACTTCAGTGCTAAAGACAGTTTAGCACGGTTCTATCGGTAGGTCAATATAAAAAAAGCCAGAAAAAGTGCAAAAATGCAATTACGTATAGTCTGTCTTTTGAATGCACAAGGAAGCGTCGTATGTTGCACGACAAATACAGTTACTATCTACGGAATACTTTGCAAATAAAATGAAAATAATGTATAATAGATGACAGAGGAAAAGGAAGAAGGCGGGTGAAGGTATGAGAATCGGTCTGTTACGTCACTTTAAGGTGGATTGTCCACACAAGAAAATGATGACCTCGGAGGAGTTTCGGGAGTGGTCGGAGAAATATGAGCATGCCAGAATCTTAAAAAAGCATGTGGATATGTATGGGATTAAATGGGATATCTGTTACGCAAGTGATATTCCCCGTGCGGTTGCAACGGCAAAGGATGTCTATAGTGGAAATATCATTCTGGACAAGCTGCTTCGGGAGGTTGACAATGCACCGTTTCTGCATACAGAGCGTATCCGTCTGCCATTCTTTCTTTGGCACGTTTGCGGAAGATTTGCGTGGCTCTTCAAGTCGAAAAGTCAACCGGAGACAATTGAAGGGACACGGAGAAGAATACGTGAATTTTTGGCATCGATTGATTGGAGCCAGGATAATATTCTGATTGTATGTCATGGTTTTATGATGTTTAATCTTTGTCTTGAGCTGTTTCATATGGGCTTTCATGGCACAAAGCTTCGAAGAGTACGAAACGGTGTGCTGTACCAGTATATTGGACCGAGACCGGAATTTGAAGGAAAAGAGATCAAAAGGTGTAACGTAAAGAAAGGATATACGAGAATCCGATGATGAAGATAACCGTTGTGTGTGTCGGTAAATTAAAAGAACGATTTTTCTCAGAGGCAGTGGCAGAGTACGAAAAGCGTCTGAGCAGATATTGCAGGCTGTCGATAGTGGAGCTTACGGATGAAAAAACCCCGGATGGAGCTTCGGAAGCATTGGAGCTGCAGATTCGTCGGAAGGAAGGAGAACGGATATTAAAGGCTGTTCCGGAAGGTGCATATGTGATTGCGCTTGCAATCGAGGGCAGGCAGCTGTCCAGTGAGGACCTTGCGGACAGAATCGATGCGCTTGCAACGGGAGGCACAGCGCATATTGTGCTTATCATCGGAGGCTCTCTGGGACTGTCACCGGAGGTACTGAAGAGGGCAGACTATCTTCTTAGTTTTTCAAAAATGACATTCCCGCACCAGCTGATGCGTGTGATTTTGTTGGAGCAGATATACCGGGCATACCGGATTATCAATGGGGAACCGTACCATAAATAAGGGAAATGAACTGTCAATAGAGTTTTTGAGCATTAAGCCTTAAAAGAAAGAGAGGTTTCGTATGAATAATTTATGGTCTGAACATGTACAGGGTATAATGACTTTATATTTAAGCAGAAAGCTTCGCTTTCATGATTATTTTGCCGAACAGTACCATAATATTTTTAAGCTTGACAAAAATGACAAAATGAAAATTCTTGAAATAGGATGTGGGCCCGGTGCTCTGGCAGAGGCACTGCATAGATGGTATCCAAATGCTTCGATAACAGCGATTGACAGAGATACTAATTTTATAGAATTTGCGAAAAAAAACGTTGCAGGGGTTGAATTTTTGGAAGGAGATGCCGGAGCGCTTCTTTTTGAAGATAATACCTTTGATATGGTTATTTCCAATACTGTTCAGGAGCACATTGAGCCTAGCGCCTTCTGGGGTGAGCAAAAGAGAGTTCTGAAACAGGAAGGAGTCTGCCTTTGTCTATCAGCAAGAAAAGGAATAAACTGTAAATCAGATTGTTTGGAAATGACAGAAGATGAAAAACAATATTGGGACGACTGCCCTGACTGGAGAGAGCAGATGGATAGGCTTCAAATCTGTAAATATCCTATGACAGAAGCCCAGATACCAAAGTCTATGGAAGAACATGGTTTTTCTAATGTTACCACCGGCTATGCTATTATCGACTTAACACCGGATGATCCAAAGTATTCTGAGAATATGGCTTGTCAGATGATTGAAGCTATGCGACAAAACGATCTGGAGGCAGTTGGGCAAAATCAGATCTCCGGATATGAAAAAATAAAAGATATTATTAACCGAAAATACGATAAGCGTTTGGAAATGTATAAAGCTGGATATAAGCAATGGGACACTTCTGTTTCTGTTACTATGATAATTAGATGTAATGCATCAAAGTGATTTTGTGTATCTGTAAGGAAATGCTTATTGAGGTTTCATGCTTGAAAAGTATTATATTCTATGATACAATATCCGAGTAATCGAATCGGGATGAAAGAGGACGTTTACCATGGAAATATATGAAAAAATCTTTGCAAGATTGGAAGAATTACACATCACTCAGCTGGAATTATCTAGAAGAACAGGCATTGCTACCAGTACTATTTGTGATTGGAAAAAGAAAAAGATTAATCCTCAGTCGGATAAACTTGTGTACATATGTAAGGCTCTGGAGATGTCTCTGGTAAATTTGTTATGCTCAGCAGATATTTCTGATTCTGAAAAACGGCTTCTTAGGTATTATGAATTATTATATTATTATAGGGAATCTGCTACACATAAAAAGCTCATAAATAACAGAAATGTATCGATAATAACGGATGAAAATGGTAATCAGATTGTTTTGATTAATGATAAAAAATTTAAAGGTTTATCTAAGGATGATTGGAAAGAAGTTGAAGAATATCTCAAGCAATATGTTGGGGAGTATTTCGAGATTGCCTACTGCGCAGAAAAGGTTTTTATTGATACTGATTTTCCTGATGAATATTCTAATTCAGAAAGCAGGCTTGCTCTAAAAGGACCACGAAGAGTGGCTAAGGCAAATGCATCAAAAGCAATTCCTGAATTAATACAAATTGCAACTCCAACTGTAAATCATTTGGAAGAGAACAAAGAGAAAAAACATTCAATTGATGCTAAAAATGGTTGGTACAGGTACAATGTTCGTTTTGGTATACCTGTATATAATAATGACGGTGAACTTGAAAGATATAATATTTTTACTGCAATTATGCTTGTAAGGCATGATGCTGATGGAAAAAAATACTTGTATGATCTTACAACAATAAAAAAAGAAACGAGTGGCCCGCTTGAGTCGTAGACTGTACGGTGAAAACCCATTTCTTATACTTCATGATACTATAGAGTATGAAAAATGTCAATCCGATAAATCGAAAAAACATGGAATAAATCTGGAATAAACTCTGTAGACAAACTTTGTGTAAATACACAGAGTTTTGATAGTTTCGTAGGTTTGTTACAGAGAACCGTATCATAAATAGGGTATAGGGTAAAACAAAATCGTAAGAAAGTGTTGAAAGGGTGGTAAATGTGCCATCCTTTTAATTATTGTAACCCACTTGGCAAGTCGATGGTCGGCAGGTGGGAGATGGGTGCTTTTTGTGTATGATCACAGTGATTTTTGTAATTTCTATAGGATGTGATACGGTGTTTCCACTGAGGATGTACTACTGTATACAAGGATGAAAAAGTAGTATACTGAGGAATTACCTCAGTGGAGTACACAGAGAGATTGATTTTTGAAGGTAAATGTTGTATGCTGAAGGAAGAACTGAAAATAATATCAGTTCGACAAATCTTGCTAATGTAAGTCAAGTACTTTTTAAAAGTTTTTGAGAAAACTTTTACT
>CALZBV010000107.1 GCA_945622055.1 uncultured Clostridia bacterium | reverse complement strand
TATCGTCCAGCTGACTCTTTAATGTCTGAAGCGTGCCTACTACCTTTTCGTAATCCATACGCTTCGGACCGACAATACCAATACGTCCGTAAATACCGTCTTCTATTTCATAAGTAGCTGTTACTACCGAACAGTCCTTCATGGACTCTACCGAGGTTTCCTGCCCGATGTAAACCTGAATGCCATGCTCTTCTCCATTACCGTTTAACAGCTCGGTCAGGGTTTTCTTTTCCTCCAGCTCATATAGCAAATCACTTGCAACATTATGGTCGCTCAGCTCCGGATATTTGAAAATATTCGTTGCACCGCTGGTATACACCGGAATGTTCTCTTCCTCACTGATTGCCTGTGCGATGGCATCCAGCAGCTCACTGATGACATCCCCAAGTCCTCCGGATTGTTCCTTCAGCTTTGCAATCACCGAAAGATTAATCTCGGACATATCCAGTCCCTGTAAATAGGTATTTAGCACAATATTCAGCTTTAGTATATCCTCTTTGTTAAGTCCGGTTGCAAGAGGAAGCATCTTGTTCTTTACAATATTTCCTTCCAGAACAATCACTGCCAGAAGCTGCTCCTCATCCACATCCGTAAGCTGGATAAATTTTACCTTCCGGCTGCGGTACTGCGGTCCGGTTACCAGTGTGGCGTAATTTGTATTAACCGCCAGAAGCTTTGCCACCTGCTGAAGCAGGGACTCCATCTTGTCTGCTTTATCATTGAGGGTATCCCACATCTGCTCCACTTCCTGCATACGGCTCTGCATCATGGTATCCACATATAGGCGGTAGCCCTTATCGGAAGGAATGCGGCCTGCAGAGGTATGTGGCTGTACAATGTAGCCCAGCTCCTCCAAATCCGACATCTCATTTCGAATGGTAGCGGAGCTTAAATTCAAATCCGTAAACTTCGAAATGGTGCGGGAGCCGACCGGCTCACCGGTTTCAAGGTAGTTCTTTATGATTGCCTGTAAAATCTTAAGTTTTCTCTCATCTAATTCCACCGGTCCCCTCCTGTTCGCCTTCTCCATGGTTTCCGTGTTACTCGATGTTCTTTTATTTATTAGCACTCATCTTAGTGGAGTGCTAATACCTTGTGCCTATAAAATAACACCACCTGACATATTTGTCAAGTGGTATCATAAAAAAATTTTATCTTTGTAGAAGTTATTATAAAATCCCCACTATCTCCGCACAAACTCATCCAGCAGAAACTCTGCCAGCACAACATTGCTGACGTCAATTCCACGATTCGTCAGAAAAATTCTTCCGTCACATTCTGCAATCAGCTCCTGAGCCGTAAGCTTTTTCAGCACCGCACCGTACACCGTTTCGATCTCCCGCCCGAAGCGTTGCCGAAACTCCTCTTTCCTGATGCCGCGGCACAGCCTGAGTCCAAGGAACATAAACTCTTCCATGCGCTCCTTTTCCACCAGACGGTCAATATCCTCCCGAATCAGCCCGGGGTCAGCAGCATTTGTAAGGTATGCCTCCATATCACCGGTGTTATGAAACCGCGCATTCGACATCAGAGAAGATGCGCCAAGCCCGCACCCCAGATATTCCGTTCCCGTCCAGTACGAGCTGTTGTGCCTGCTCTCAAAGCCCTTTTTCGCGTAATTGGATATTTCGTACCGCTCATAGCCGGCTTCTTCCAGAAGCTTCCCCGTAAGCTCATAAAGTGCACGGTCCTCCTCCTCACTAAGAAGTGCCGCATGCTCCGGTCCGTTTTCTCCGTAACGCTCCATAAATTTCGTATTTTCCTCCAACTGCAGACTGTACACGGAAATATGCTCCGGAGAAAGCCCCGTCAGAAAACGTATGCTTTTTGTCAGAGTATCTGCCGTCTGTCCCGGAAGTCCCGACATTAAATCACCACTGATATTCAAAAAGCCGGCCGCCCTCGCTGCCAAAAACGCATTCTCAAACTCCTTTGCGGTATGAATCCTGCCCAGATTGGAAAGCTCCTTCTCATCAGCAGACTGAAGCCCCATGCTGATGCGGTTAAATCCAAGCTCGTACAATCCCTTAAAGTCCTCTGCGGTCACTGTCCCGGGATTCACTTCAATCGTAATCTCAGCAAGCTCCCCGGCAAGTACCTTTGTAAGCCGCTCTCCCGGCGTCTCCTCGTACTTCGGTGGTTCCGGCTCCTCCTTCTTCCTTCCAAACAGCGAAAAGCCCTTTTCCTTCGGTTCTGCCTTTGCAGGAGCTTCCAGTCCCTTCACCGAAAACGTATCCCGAATCGTCTGCAGAATCCGTCCCAATTGCTCTGTTGTCAGTACCGACGGTGTTCCGCCGCCAAAATAAACCGTGCACACCTCGTATTCCGCTCCATTTTCCCTGTTTGCCCGAATTTCCGTACAAAGAGCCTCCACATAGCGTTCTCTTGTAGTTTCGTCCGACGGAAACGAAAGAAAATCACAATAATCACACTTTTTTACGCAAAACGGGATATGAACATACACTCCAAGCGGACGTCTCTTTTCCGTTTCCATTCGCTTTTCCGATGAATTCCGCATTTTTTACCCTCCGGTTTCCTGATTTTTGATAGCTCACTCTTATAAAGTAAAACCCATGTCGAACCTTGGTACAACATGGGTCATCTCATTACTCCTCGTCCAGCTTCAGAACACTCATAAATGCTTCCTGCGGAATTTCTACATTTCCGACCTGACGCATGCGCTTCTTTCCCTCCTTCTGCTTTTCCAGGAGCTTTTTCTTACGGGAAATATCACCACCGTAGCATTTTGCAAGCACATCCTTACGCATTGCCTTTACTGTTTCACGGGCAATTATCTTGTTGCCGACCGCTGCCTGAATCGGGATTTCGAACAAATGTCTCGGAATCTCTTCCTTCAGCTTTTCACACATCTTTCTTCCGCGCTCATACGCCGAACCGGCAAACACAATAAAGGATAACGCATCCACTTCCTCTCTATTCACAAGGATATCCAGCTTGACCAGTTCACTCGGAACATATCCCTTTAACTCGTAGTCAAAGGAAGCATAGCCTCTGGAACGGGACTTTAATGCATCAAAAAAGTCATAAATAATTTCGTTGAGTGGAAGCTCGTACTTCAGAAGTGCTCTCGTCTGCTCCATGTATTCCATTCCGAGGTACACACCGCGGCGTTCCTGACAAAGCGTCATAATTGCACCGACGAATTCGGTCGTAACCATGATTTCCGCAGAAACCATCGGCTCCTCCATATGCTCAATTTCGGACGGATCCGGAAGATTTGACGGATTTGTAATATCCAGCACCTCTCCGTTCGTCTTATATACCTTATATATAACGCTAGGCGCCGTCGTTACAAGGTCAAGGTTATACTCACGTTCGAGACGCTCCTGAATGATTTCGAGATGAAGCAGTCCAAGGAATCCACAACGGAAACCAAAGCCTAACGCAATCGAGGTTTCCGGCTCAAACTGAAGCGCAGCATCGTTTAACTGCAGTTTCTCCAGCGCATCGCGCAGATCCGGATATTTCGCACCATCGGCCGGATACAGCCCACAGTAAACCATCGGATTTACCTTTTTATAGCCCGGGAGCGGCTCTGCACAAGGATTCTTTGCATCCGTAACGGTATCTCCGACACGCGTATCCTTTACATTCTTAAGGCTCGCGGTAATATAACCAACCATGCCGGCGGACAGCTCATCACACGGAATAAACCGGCCCGGTCCGAAAATACCGATTTCCACAACATCCGCCTCGGCACCGGTTGCCATCATACGAATCGTTGTTCCCGGCTTAACCGTACCCTCCATGATACGGCAGAAAATAATAACACCCTTATAGGCATCGTATACTGAGTCAAAAATCAATGCAGAAAGCGGTGCGGAGGCATCTCCGGTCGGTGCCGGAATCTTCGTCACAATCTGCTCTAAAACATCTTCGATATTGATTCCGTTCTTTGCGGAAATCATCGGTGCATCCTGTGCCTCCAGTCCGATGACATCTTCAATCTCGGCTTTTACCCGTTCCGGCTCAGCGCTCGGCAAATCAATCTTATTAATCACCGGCATGATATCCAGGTTGTGGTCAAGCGCCAGGTATACATTTGCAAGTGTCTGTGCCTCGATACCCTGCGCCGCATCGACGACCAGAATCGCACCCTCACATGCAGCGAGCGAACGGGATACCTCGTAGTTAAAGTCTACGTGCCCCGGCGTATCGATCAGATTAAAAATGTACTCCTCGCCATCCTTTGCCTTGTAAACGGTTCGAACCGTCTGTGCCTTGATCGTGATTCCACGCTCACGCTCCAAATCCATGTTATCCAACACCTGTGCCTGCATCTCCCGGCTCGTCAGAAGTCCGGTCTTCTCGATAATACGGTCTGCAAGTGTAGATTTACCGTGATCAATATGCGCGATAATACAAAAATTTCTGATTTTACTCTGGTCAATCGCCATGGTAAATATCCTCTCTTTCCAATGCCTTGCGTCCCCATCGGGGCGCAAAACCCCATAATTACATGTAGTTTATCATAAAGTGCAAAGATTTGCAACAAGACGTTTTGTCCATTGAAGCGGTATAATTTAAGGAAAGAAAAGGGCTGTACCGTAAATTGCGGTACAGCCCTTCTTACACCGGGTTACTGCTGTTTTAAAGGAAATCGTTGTCTGTATCTAAGCGCATCCATTGCATCGATAATACAATCCCGCTTTCGTTTTCATATGCACAACCTCTACACGCGTAGCATAATCAAAAAATAACTGTCCTAAGATGCTTCATTTTTTCGTTCGATTTTAACTGCAACCCCTTCTATCATTCCCACTTCCTTAACACATTCCTTTTCCGAATAGCACAAAATGAAATCACAAAAAATGGTTCCATAAAAGCCTTTATTCGGTGAATACTCATCCAAGCCTACTGACATAGCTTTACTTACCTTAAAGGAAAAATCATCCTTTTTCGGCATTTCTTTTGCATATAACACAAAGGTTTCTTTTTTAGCATCACTCCTCGTAACCACAACAAAAAAGCCATGCATACCACTTTCGTTGACATCATTCTTCTCATAAATATCTACAGACAACTCATCCGAAAAAACCTTTCTGTCAGCCGTAAAATAATCTTCCCGCATTTCAAGATAATCTTTTCCCAGATTAACAAATCGAATTGCCCTGTTTTGCTCCGATTCATTGCCTGTCAATTCATACCATAATTCAGTTTCACTTCTTTTAATCACCTTGCTCTTTAAGAGCTTCCTAGCCAATTCGCTATAGGCATCCGCGTCCAAAGTCAATTCGGAAAAAGTCCAATTATCTCCCTCAACATGCAAAACAGGTGTATCAATAAAAAAAGAATCCCCCAGGTTCGCTTCTTGTAAAACACACTCGGTCAACGCTTTACAATTTCTCACAAATAGATTTACGCTTACCGTGTCACATATCATTTTGGAAAGAACATCGCAGTTTTCTATTACCATTCGCTCAATTCGTCCCTCGTAAATCGATACCTTTTCAAGCTTTGGAAGATTTTGAAGAAGAACCGTATCGGCATAACAAACACCCACTTCTTTTAAGTTAGGGAACCACTCCAAGCCCTTTATATCCAATGACTGATTTATGTCCCGATCCGGATCGCGATAGTACTCCACATCCTCATCAATAAGTCGTTCCACAGCCAGACGCTCCGTTAAGGATAACACATCGTCTTTGTCCTTGTCTGCTTCTCTGCGAATCAAATCACAAAAGTGATTACTGCCAAAAATCTCAACGGATATCAGAACATCTCCGTTCTCTTCATAGCCGGCTTTGTCCTTCTTATCTGTTTCATTTTCTGCATATAAAAACTCATCAAAAATTGTGTTTGTAAAATAATCATACTCCCCAGACTTCTCTTCCGTATCGACAGGTGTCTTACCATTGGATTCCACATTTTCATCCACCACCACACTCTCTGTTGGTTTCAAAGCATTATCCGGCGTTTTCAAATTGCAGGCGCCCAAACAAATGCCACAGAATAATATAATTACATTGGTCAATAATGTTCGCATTCCTTTCTCTCCCGTTAAGCTGAAAAATCAAACTATAATTCAAACTTCTTAATTCAAATTATAACTAAGACTATCATAATATGATCGATAAAGCTGATATCTTTGATTATCCGATAATTGAACATATTTAGCAAAATTAATCAGCTTAAACCCCACAAAATACTCTGTAGAAATATGGAAATCGGTAACAAATCCAACCGTTCCAAAATAAGCATGTGAAACAACATTTTCTGCAACTTTTAAGGCTGCATTATATCTTCCTGTAAGCACACTAACATTATCGGCACTTGGATGAAGAACATGTGCCCCCGTTGCTTCATTCCACGCACTGTGTGCAAAAATATCAGTTGCACAATGAAGCGCCAGGCCATAAATATAGAATTTCTGCTTTGTTAACGTACAATTTGAATTCAAAGAAATCTGGTGATCATTATACTCAAAGTTACCAAAAACAGTCGACCAGGAATAATTGCCGACACCACTTTGTGTTATATCAGCTACCATTCTATTCCTGCTTTCTATATCTTGTCCTGTTACACTACCAATACTATATGTACCATTTCCAAATGCAATAGCCAGTTTAGTCAAGTAAATATAATTTGCTATATAGTTTGCTTCTTTATTATCATTTGGGTTTGCATCATAATTATTGGCTGTTACTCCAGCTTGGTCATGGATATCAAATTTTAATAACCCATCCATGTACAGTTTCCATAGATTAGCAGATCCATTTTCATATGGTATGGTAAAATCGGCTAGCCATTCGTCGATAGAAACTCCACTTTTACTAATATTATCATATACTTTTCCATTATACAGTATAACAACCCTTTTTCAAATAGGAAGAGGTATTTTGCCTCTTCCTTTTTACGTTTGCGTATAGGTGTACTTCAGCAGGTAAAAATTCCAAATATGTCTAGATAATAAACGTTATCTAGCCGAAAACGTATTGGCATTTTTCGCAAGGAGGAATCAGAAAGAAACTGTATTGTTTTATATATTATTCACATAAAAGCTTGGTAGTTTACTTTACTCTCTTTCAAAAATTGTTCAAATACCTCAAAAAAGAGATAAAATGCTTTCTCCTCATTATTTGCTTGCAACACTAAAATCTCATTCCATGAAATAGTCAAATTGCAATGATAGCGCTGCTCTACATATTTCTGAAAATCTGGAAAAACAGACTCTATATTCGGAAACGAATATCCAACCGCAAAACCATCCAAAAAACTACGCAAGCAAGAAACTGATTTATCAACAAGGATTGCGGGTTTTTTCTTTATTAAAAAAATTATTTTTAACGCGTCTTCATCAAATTTTTTCATCGCATCTCCTATCAAAATTTGATATTTCCTGTAAAGTCAGGATATACATTTGGAAAAAGAAAATCAAAATTACTAAGCCAATCTTCATAATCAATTCCATATGGATAAATGTTATCATAAACCTTATTGTTAAACAATATTGCTTCATGGTATCCATTACCACTTATAATTATATCTTCAGATTTGAGAGCAATATTTCCAATATAGTTTCCAGAATCAGTTTTACACTGCATTTTTATGTGTACACCATTCAAACCATTATTTTCAAGATAGTTCTTAATGCTTTTTGCACATTCTGTTCACTGAAAATTATCATATTGTTTTGCAATATCAACTATATGTTCCGTAACCAACTCAATCTTTCTGGTACGTAACACAATTTGTCCCCTCTCTGTAATATCATCCAAACTATGACCCATCTGAGACATTTTGTTTGCCATCATGGTTAAATCATCCAACGCTCGGACACTTTCGACATTTGAAACTCTTTGAAGTGCCTTAAACTCGTCCATGCATTTGAACATACCGATAACAGGCAATAATGCCGCCATATCTCCAACCGTCTGCTTCATATGCGACCACGAAAACTCCCAATGATCAATATCGTAAGTTATATCTCGAATATCGGCAACGAAATCCACTCCTAAAAAAACAATTGTTATTTGTCCCGCTGTTCCTGTTATTGTAACATCGTCATAATAATTTCCCATGGTTACTTGCTTAAAAGCACGCTCAACAGTATTTTTATCTATTACTTCATAATAAAATATTTCTACATAGCATATAAAAG
>CALZBV010000106.1 GCA_945622055.1 uncultured Clostridia bacterium | reverse complement strand
AGACCGGTAAAATTTACATTATTACCGGAAATATAAATATCTCCATTCTCAGAATATAGCACAGAATTATTTGCATTGACGGAATCGGCCTCTAATGAAATATCTTCCGATACCTTTACCGGTGCGTTCAGATTCACGTTTCCCTTTGATTCCATGGAACCCTGAACGAACATCGGATTAGAAATATTACAATTCACTTCTTCGGAAATATAATTTTCCGTATGGTTTTCCACATTTTCTCCTGCAAAATAGAGTTCGTCAAGTTTTGCAGAAATATCAATCATGTTATCCTTTAACTGTTCGGTAATAGTTCCGTTTACATTAATAGCACTTCCGGTAACTACTGCCGTGCCATTCGTTGCGATACTACCGTTAACACATGCGTTCCCGGTAATCGTAATTGCTCCGTCTGCCTCCGAAGCTGCAAATAACGTGTACGGGTACTTTTCTTGTTCTTCTGCCGCTGTTACAGGTGCCGCAGGAAACATTGTGACTGTCATCGCTAACGCAATGACACCAGCCATAAATTTTTTGGCCTTTTGAATCAACTACCTTGTTTCATTCCTATTCTCCTCTTCTTTCTGTACTTTCCCTATCTAAGCAAAGCTATTCGTTTTCTTTGCTCAAACATTTGAAAACAACAAAAAATCCGGTCTGAGCATGTTTTCAACCGGAATCCCCGTAGCTTTCTTGCCCCTCAATACTTACAGCAAACCCAATACCTGATTTGCCATAACCCACTCACATCGTCACAGTAATGCAATAAAGCGTATTATATCATGTGTTAAGAACTAATGTCAATCGACAATCTATTAATATTTTCTTAATATAAATTTTTATAACCGCTCCAATCATCCATATAATAATATACCCTCTACCTGTCAATCAAAGAGCTTTACATCTGTGACTGACACGGCACAGAAACAAAGCTCTTTTTTTCCGCTTCAAAACCGGCGACCAGAATCTAGTCCCGACTTTTCGCAGGCCCGCAGATAGAGGGTATAACACACTAGACTTTGCAAGCAAAGTCCGTGTGCCAAAAAGGGGCGTTGCCCCCTTTGGATTCCCCCATCATTTCCGTTTCTCGGATACAAAACCGACCTTGCCGGTTTTACATCCTTGCCCCGGAAATCTAAAAAAGCACCGTCGCCATCTTCAAAGGGGATGTGACAGTGCTTCTTTATATTTATCCAAAAGTTGTTTCCTTGCAATACTGTGTAAGCGTGGGTTGTGGTGTAGTATCTTTAACTAAGGGAACCCCCTGCGCCACAATATGGCGCAGGGGGGTTATAAATATTTCGAAATTACATTACCTCAACAACCCAGCCTCTGTTGTCCTTGATTTTTCCAAGCTGGATGCCGGTAATGGTATCATAGAACTTCTGGCTGTACTCGCCGATGGAGCCGTCCTTGATCTGCATTACACGGTTGCCGTAACGAAGTGCTCCAACCGGAGAAATAACTGCTGCGGTACCGGTACCGAATACCTCCTCAAGCGTACCTGCCTCATATGCATCAACAAGCTCCTGTGCAGACACACGACGCTCCTCTACCGGAACGCCCCACTCCTTGCAAAGTGCAATGACGGAGTTTCTGGTGATACCCGGTAAAATAGAACCATTCAGCATCGGAGTAACAACCGTACCGTTAATCTTGAAGAAGATGTTCATGGCACCAACCTCTTCAATATACTTACGCTCAACACCATCTAACCAGAGTACCTGAGAATAGCCCTCGTCATGAGCCTTCATCTGCGCTGCCATGGAAGCAACATAGTTACCGCCGGTCTTAGCCTCACCGATACCACCCCTTACGGCTCTTACGTAATCATCCTCAATCCAGATCTTAACCGGATTCAGTCCTTCCGGATAGTATGCACCAACCGGGGAAAGAATAATGATGAACTGATAGGTATCCGACGGACGAACACCAAGGAACGGGTCAGTTGCAATAATAAACGGACGGATATAAAGGGAGGTACCCGGCTTTGTCGGAACCCAGGCAGCATCCATCTTTACCAGTGCCTTGACTGCCTCAACAAAATCCTCTTCCGGAATCTGCGGGATGCAGAGACGCTTGTTCGTGTTGTTGGTACGTTTTGCGTTCATGTCCGGACGGAACAAAAGAACCTTTCCCTCGTCAGAACGATACGCCTTTAAGCCCTCAAACATTTCCTGACCGTAATGGAATACCATTGCAGCCGGATCCAGAACGATCGGCTGATACGGCACAATGCGTGCATCATGCCAGCCCTTGCCGGTCTCATAATTCATAATAAACATGTGGTCGGTAAAAATGGTACCGAACTTCAACGGATTCTCCGGAGTCGGGAGCGGCTTCGGGTTTGCTGTTTTCTCAATTCTGATGTTTAACATAATCTTCCTCCTGCTCACTTTTTCTTACGGACATAACGGCGACGCTCGTAAATCAAATCATAATAGGTCTGCTCATCCGAAACATCCACTAAGTCCCAATCCGGATCCTTATCCAAATTCGGAAGGTACTTGTCCGCGTCATAATCGTAATCAATTTTCGTAATAAAGGCTTCGTCGCAATACGGCAGAAGCTGTTCAAATACCGATGCCCCGCCAATCACATACACCTCGTCAGCCGGACAGGAAGAAACCGCCTGCAACACCTCGTCAACACTATGTACAACCGTAACATCGCCAAGCTTCAAATCCTTCTTTTTCGTCAGGATAATGTTATTACGATCCCGTGGCGGCTGCCCCGCAGAAAACTCCTCCTGCACACAGCGTCCCATAATCACCGTCTTATACATCGTTTCAAAGCGGAAGAAACGCTCATCTGTCGGAATCCGTACCAGACGACCTCCGCGGTATCCTATCGCCCAGTGATTATCTACTGTTGCAATCAGCTTCATCTGCTCCCTGCCTTTCTTACTAAATTTCTCAAATATTGTACCCCTTTCTGAGGTATATTGCAAGCACTTTTTCTTCGACAACCGCTCTCCTCACAGCATTTTAAGCTGCCGACGCATTTACATCAACTGCTGACCATTAATAATCAATCGAAATGCATGTCCAAGTTTTTCCGCTGCCTTTTTGCAAAGAATCATACGGTTAAGGAAAATCTCAAAGTAATTTGCCACAGAACATTCCGTCGTATCAATCGTCAGATTAAGCTCAATGCACTCCCCTTTACGCACCTGAACACCGGACTCCTTTACCGAATAGTTCACCCGGTCATGAATATCAAAGGAAGAAAAATCCTGATTACGTACGCGTGAATACCGCACATCCGTCTTATCCGCCAAAATCAAGGCAGCCGCCACAGGATTTACCGGAAATGCAGTTGATTCGTCATGATTTCCGATTGCAGTAATAATGGTAGCAATATCCTCCTCATCAACCCCCATTTTGTCCAAGATACGAAATGCCATAATCGCACCACTTTGGGCGTGGTCAATGCGGTTAACCACGTTTCCGATATCATGTAAGTACCCAGCAACCTTGGCAAGCTCAGCTTCCTGTTCATCATACCCGAGTGCCAACAAAATCTCACTTGCCACCATCGCCACCTTCGTCACATGCGCAAAACTATGCTCTGTGTATCCAAGTGCCTTTAATGACTCATCTGCTTTTCTGATATAAGTATTTACACTTTGGTTTGACTTTATTAATTCATACGTTATTTTCATTCACTACTCCCCACAAGGTCCCAGATAGGACGGCTTTATCGGAATCGAAGTCGGATATATCACCAGCTTCTGAACAATCACACCGGCATCCACAGCACCAACTGTCAGACGGTTTTTACCTTCCTGAAGCGCCACGTTCAGTCTGCACAGACGGATATTATCCAGTACATTTGTATTCCACTGCGCATTGTAGCAGTTTCCGGCAAGGAAATTGTCCGGAAGCGTTGTAAATACCGTAGTTTCTCCATCATTTACGGTAAGTGCCAGACGCTGTGCATCGCCCGGGTATAACGGGTTTGTCGGGGACACATACACGATAACCTTGTACTCTCCCGCCTTTGCAGCCTCGAGTAAATAGGTAAGCTCTGCAGTTTCGTGCGCCGCTGCCTTCTCCGGGCAAAAGCTTACTGTCGTCGGATATGTCTTTACCGAATCCCTGGTACGTCCATAATCCGTTAAAAGCTTATATTCCGCAGTGACACTTCCGCAGCCTTCCGCAGATGCTCCGTCCGGAGAAATTTCCTGTTTACGGCTTTCCACAAAATCACCTGCCTCAAAGGCAACATACTCACCAATTCCCTGTACCTGCTTTGCATAAGTCTTCAGAAAGCTTTCCTTCTTAAGCTTTACCAATAGCGGAGCCACACGCTCTACCAAAAGCTCAAAGCGTCTGCCATTTGCTAAAACCGTAACCGTACCGGCAGCACCGGCCTCACCGCCACTCACAGAAATCGTAAGCCATGCATTCGCCTCATATGTACCCGTAGCAGCATCAACAGAGCATTCTCCCTCTGCAGACACCTGATAATTTACCGGCTCCGCACCGCCATTTAACAATTCAATACATACCTTACCGCCTGCACGCGGTGCCTTTACCGTTACATTCCCTCCAAGCCGGATGCTTTCCTCGCCGTCAAGACGAATTGCCGGTCTGGCTCCCTTTACGCCGTAAACCGTCTGCGTTACCGGATATTTCCAGCCCTCATCGTTCCAGTTCACAAAACCGATATGTGCAGAGGACATCATATGGTTCCACTTGCCGTCTGCTGCCCTGTGATATTCGGAGATTAACTCACGGTCACGCGCAATCGCCTCCTCTACCTGCGTACGGAAGCTGTTGGCAAGTACCATTCCCTGCTTTGCATAAAACTGATTCCATGCTGCTGCCGTCTGCATCAGGATAATATTTGCAGAAGCCGCTGCCGGGAAATAGACGAGCTCACAAAGCGCCGCCTTACTTTCCTTCGGACAGCTGCGGTAAAGCTCTTCAACCGTCTCCGTCAGTTTTTTCGCACGTGCGGAAAGCTTTTCCATTTCTTTGTAATGTACCGGATGATACACCTTCTCATTCATAACCTCCGGACGACGAATGCCGTTCAATCTCGTGTATTCCGAAATTGCATAGGAAATCTTTCCAAGCTCTTCTTCCGCAAAATACGGGCCAAACTGCTTTTTTACAAACGCATCGGTATAATCCTTGGTACGATTCATCCCGGCCGCTCCGTATTTCTCAAAATCATACGCCAGATCCAGGAAAAAACTCAGAGGGAATTCCTGTGGCTTTAAATCACCGACATTCACAATCCAGATATCACGCACACCGTAGTCGTATGCCTGCGACATCTGCTCCCAGACCTTTGCAATCGGCGTGGAATTTACCCATTCATACGAAATCGGACCACCATGATAGTCAAAATGATAATACATTCCGTAGCCACCCTTATGGTCTCTCAGCTCTTCGACCGGAAGGGTACGCATATTTCCGAAATTGTCCTCACAAAGCATCAGCGTTACACCGTCCAGACCGTCCCAGTCCTTTAGGCCCGGGGTATTCTCATCGCCGTAATAATATGCCTCAACCTCTTTGTAAAGCGCAATCATCTGCGGAACCTGCTCCGGGTCATCCTTGACACAGGTCCGAATCAGCTTGCGCTGCTCAGTTATAATATCCTTTAATAAATCAATATTTTCTCCAAGCGTGGCATCCGGTCCGAGCATGGACGAATCACGCTCGCCGCGCATACCGATGGTAATGATATTCTCGTACTTACCACTGCGCTTTAAACCATCCTCCCAGTAATTTATAAGCCCCTGACGGTTTGTATAATAATTCCATTCGTTTCCGTACTTTGACTCCGGACCTCTGACCTTATCCCATTCCTCACTCGCCCGAAGACAAGGCTCATGATGGGAGGTTCCCATAACAACTCCATAGCAGTCCGCAAGCTCTGCACTTAAAAGCCCCGGTCCGTCTAACGGAAAGGACGAGGACCACATGGCAGGCCACAAATAATTTCCCTTCATACGAAGCAGCAGTTCAAACACCTTGTCGTACATTTCCGCTGTGAACCCGCCAAATTTCTCCATCGTCCAGTTTCCAAACGACGGCCATTCATCGTTGATAAAGAAGCCACGGTATTTCACGGACGGCTCTTTCGACGTAATCAGCTGCGCGTCCGAAAGCTCAGGTTCCCTGCACCGTGCCGGCATCACATCAGCGAAATAAACAAGCGGCGATACACCGATACACTCCGAAATGTGAAACATTCCGTATATCGTTCCTCTCTTGTCACTTCCCGCAACTACAAGTACTGCCTTACTTCCCTCCCCGATGACCTGAAGACGGTATACTTCTCTTTTTCCGCGAAGTCCGGAAAGATCCAGAAGTCCCTCTTTTTCATAAAGCTCCAGGAGCGGACTGTGCCCGATGGTTGCTACCAGAACACAGCCTGCCGGTTTTTTTACCCTTGTTTGTGTCTGTAGCTTTGGCATTTTACCGGAAACCAGCTTCACATCCGCACATACCTTTTCTGCAATCTTTTTCACGCCGGGAAAAGCGTCCGCTTCCACCAGAAACGGCACTGCACTTTTCCCACGCACTAATTTATAGCCCATAGTATCCTCCTGTCGGAAAATGTTCATTTTACCATTTTCATAATAACATAAACAAACAAAAGATACAAGAGCTATGCAGATGAAAGCATTTACACAATACAATGACAGAATACAAAAATATAAACCAAAAATCCGTTTATTTTCCCTGCTGGTGCTCGCTTCTCGGAAGAGGGACACGAAATACCCGTTGTAAAAGCTGCCGGGGTTTCAAAGGAATCAACGGATACAGATAGCTTCTGCCTCCAATCGTTTTGTTCCGGCAGATTGCCACCACATCCAGAACTGTCCCGACAATAAAGCCCCAAAGACCGAACCATTCCGTCAAAAGCAGCAATATCAGCCGCATGAATTTAAGCGCATAGCCAAGCTCCAGACTGACCTGGGTATAGTTGGCAATCGCAACAAAGGCCATATATAGCATCGCTTCCGAATTAAACCAGCCGGACTGAACCGTAAAGTCACCGATAATCACACCGGCAATCACACTGAGCGGAAGGCTCAGCATGCTCGGCGTATTTAGGGACGCCAGACGCAGACCATCCAGTGCAAACTCCAGAATCAGAAACTGCCAGATAAGCGGAATGTTCATCGTTTCCTTTACAGCAACAAACTGCCAGGTTTCCCCAAGCCAGTGCTGATTTTGCATCAGCAGAAGAAAAAACGGTGTCAGAAACAATGCAAGAAAATTCGTGACAAACCGTGTAAACCGTAGATACGTACCTGTCACCGGAGGAAAATAATAATCATCTGCCTCCTCGATGATGTCAAAAATCGTAGTCGGCAAAATCATCGCCGCCGGGGAATTATCGACCAGAATCACGATATCTCCTTCTAAAATCGCCGCAGCTGCCGTATCCGGGCGCTCGGAGAACTTAAACTTCGGAAACGGATTATACCATTTTCCATGATAGAGGCATTCCGCCAGACTCTGCTGGTTCATCGTCAGCGACTCGACACTGATTTTGTTAATTCTTCGTTTCAGCTCCGCTAAAAACTCCCGGTCCACCCTGCCGTCCATATAGCAGAGTACAATGTCCGTCCTGGAAACGCTCCCTGCATTGCAGTAATGCAGCGTCAGTCTCGGGTCACGGATTCTTCGCCGTATCAGTGCCGTATTAAAGTTCAGCGTCTCCACAAAACCGTCTCTGGAGCCGCGCATGACCTTATCCTTTTCCGGTTCTTCCACCGAACGCGCCGGATAGCTTCTCGCATCTATGGAAACAACCTCTGCAAAGCCTTCCACCAAAAGGCACGGTATTCCCGTCAGAACATTTTTTACAACACGCTCCAGCTCCGTCAGCAGCTCGTTTTGTGCATACGGTAATATCTGCTCCGTCAGCTCGTCCGCATTGTTCGGCACCTTTTCCGGCTTCAGACCGATAAAGTACTGCAGTAGCTTTTGCAGAATATCATCCTTGGACATCCCGTCAATACAATACAGACAACTGCGCTTTTTTCCAAGGATAAACTCATGCTGTTGTAAATCAAAGCTTTCCGAAACCCGCAACGTCCGGTTCAAAAGCGCTTTATCCTTTTCGTAATTTCCCGTAAAATCAGACAAGACACGCCTCCCATTCCGCAGAAGCCGGATTTAAAACACTTCTGCATTTTGGTTAGCGTGTCCTTTTTTTCTTATTTCATTCCATTTAATTTTTCATCTGTCCCGGTTGCATTCCGGATTTT